>JACWAM010000104.1 GCA_014874265.1 Thermoleophilia bacterium
CCAGTAAGTCTTCCGACTCCTTGGAACCTGTTCTTAGTATACCCTTTTTTCAGAAAATAAACAGGGGTGTCCATCATAATTTGTGATCGGTTCCGAGGGGATGATCAGACGCCGTGATGATCCCGCACGGCAAGGGCAGACCCAAAAAACCGTTTCCCGGGCACGCCGGTGGCAAAATTATTTGTCGGCGAGAACGGCGATGCCTGGAAGTTCTTTTCCCTCGAGGAGCTCCATGGCAGCGCCACCGCCGGTTGAGATATGATCGAGGCTGCCGCCAACTCCAAATTTGTTTACAGCGGCCATGGTGTCGCCACCGCCGGTAACTGTAAGCGCATCCGCGGCAGCCACAGCTTCGGCGATGGCCCGGGTGCCGGCGGCAAATGGCTCCATCTCAAAAGCGCCCATGGGACCGTTCCAGAAGATTGTACGCGCCGTCTTGATTTCATCGACATATGCGGCTACCGTCTCGGGACCGATATCGAGTCCCATCCAACCGGCAGGGATCCCGCCGGCAGGGACCACCCTGAACTCAGCTTCGGCGTCATAGCGGTCGGCAGCCACCAGATCTGATGGCAGCAGGATGCGGCACTGTGAACTTTTTGCCTTTTCGAGGGCAGCGGCGGCAATATCGATGGCGGATTCCTCCACTTTGGAGGCCCCTACATCGATCCCGTTGGCCTTGAGGAAACCGAAGCACATGGCTCCACCTATGAGGATGGCGTCGGCGAAATCCAGAAACCGCTCGATCACGCTGATCTTGTCGGAGACCTTGACGCCACCGAGAATGATCACAAACGGGTGTTCCGGATTTTCCGTCAGGCGCGAGAGCTGCTTCAGCTCCGTTTCCATCAGGAGGCCGGCCACGGCGGGCAGGTAAGCCGCCACGCCGACCGTGGTGGCGTGGACGCGGTGAACGCAGCCAAAGGCGTCATCGACGTAGATGTCGGCCAATCCCGCCAGCTCTTTGGCCCACTGGGGATCGTTCTCCTTCTCTTGCGGAAAGAAGCGGCTGTTTTCCAGGACAGCGACTCCTCCCGGCGGGAGTTGCGCCAGATTGGTTTCCACGTCTGCTCCGGAACAATCGTCCAGTTTCATGACGGGATAGTGAAGCAGTTGTGAGAGACGCGCGGCCACCGGATCCATGCAGTAACATTCCTCCCGTCCCTTGGGCCTGCCCAGGTGAGAGACAAGAATGACGCGGGCCCCCCGCTGCTGCAGATATTCTATCGTCGGCAGCGCCGACCTGATGCGGGTGTCGTCCGCCACGCGGCTGCCATCCAGAGGCACATTAAAGTCTACGCGAACAAGAACACGCTTGTTGTCAACATCTATGTCCTTGATGGTTTTCTTCAAGGCGCTCATCATGCGTGATGCCCGGCGGACCGTTTAAAGAACTCGCTGGCAGAGATCGACGACGCGGTTGGAGTAGCCCCATTCATTGTCATACCAGCTAAGCACCTTGACCATGTTGCCCTGCGCCATCGTAGCGCCAGAATCAAAGATTGATGAATAGGGATCGCCAACGATGTCAATGGAGACGATCGGATCAGCCATGTATTTGAGAACACCTTTCATGGCGCCTGTACCGGCATGTTTGGCAAAGGCATCGTTTACTTCTTCCCTGGTGACTTCTCGTCCGAGAATTGCCACCAGGTCGACGACGGATCCATCCGGCACCGGCGCCCGCATGGCCATCCCGTCCACCTTGCCCTTGAGTTCGGGAAGCACCAGCGAGACTGCCTTGGCGGCGCCGGTCGTCGTCGGAATCAGCGAAACGGCGGCGGCACGGGCGCGGCGAAGGTCCTTGTGCGGCAAATCCAGAATGCGCTGGTCATTTGTATAGGCGTGCACGGTTGTCATAAAACCCTTCTCGATGCCAAACTCATCCAGCAGCACTTTGCAAACCGGCGCCAGGCAATTGGTGGTGCAGGAGGCGTTGGAGATGATGTTGTGCTTTTCCTTGTCATAATCACCATCATTGACTCCCAGCACCAGCGTGATATCCGGCTCCTTGGCGGGCGCCGAGATGATTACCTTTTTGGCCCCGGCGGCCAGGTGCTTGCCGGCGCCCTCGCGGTCGATGAAAAATCCGGTGGATTCGATGACGATATCAACGCCCAGACCGGCCCAGGGCAGGTTGGCGGGGTCGCGCTCGGAAAGTATTTTGATTTCCTTGCCGTTAACCGTCAGGGAGCTGTCGCCAGCTACCACGGTGCCGTCAAAGCGGCCCATCACTGAGTCATACTTGAGAAGATGCCCCAGCACGGCGGGGCTCGTGAGATCGTTGAACGCCACAAAATCAATGTCAGCGCCCTGTTTTAACGCCGCCCGGAACATGTTCCGACCGATGCGCCCAAATCCATTAATGCCAACCTTTAACGCCATCCGTTCTTCGCCTCCTGATAAGTTGGGGAAAGAGGAATTTTTAATCCGGGCGACATTGTAACATATGGTATGGGATGAGTAACCTGCCGCGACGCCAGATCTCGTTGAGCCCTCACAAGCAGAACAAACCGGCAGCTTGAATTAGCTGTTCCGTCAGACATTCATGATGACCACTAGAAATAAGCAAGAACCAGGCAACAACGATGGTGGCAGATGGCTGCGAGCCTCATCCGGCTGATCGCACCAGCCGCCGCAGCCGGTGGTTGACTGCCGATTTGGATAACGGCGGGTCCGCCCTCCTGCCCAGCTCCGTGATGGTCGCGGACGGATGTTTCAGGCGCAACTCCGCTATCTCGACCAGGTTGGGCGTCAACCGGCCCCAGACGGCGCTCCCCTTCAGCTTTTTGATCGCCCGGACCTGGCGGCCGGCGGCGGCGCTGACGCGAGCAGCGTTGGCCTGATCAAAGTTCGCGCGGCGGTTGGCCTCTGCCCGGAACGAGGCCAATACGGCCCGCTGCTCGAATTGAAGCGCGGCCTGGTGCGCTCCGGTGATGACCAGCAGATCGCGAAGCGTCGACAGGTTCTTTGCATATACGGCCGGATGACGCTCTCTGTGCCATAACCTCAGCTGGACGCCAAGACCGGCGGCGGCCTGCTGAACGGCGTCCAGGAACGGGCTGCTGTCAGAGTAAATCTCGATATGCGCCGGGCTTCCCGGCTCGCTGACAGATCCTGATGCGAGCAGCGCGCCCCTTAAGAATGCGCCCCGGCAGCAGTTTCGCTTGATGATCCGCTGCGGGATGCACCCGGCCGGGTGCATCCGGTCGGAAAGGACGCCAATCTCGTTGAGAAACTGAACCAGGTGGCCGCCGCCTTCCAGATAAATCTCATAACGCTTCCCCTGGCGCAAGCGCCTCTCTTCTCTCACCCTGATCTCAACCGGCAGATGAAAAGATTTCACCAGCGCCACGGCGGTGCGGGCGGTCGCTGAAAGGCTAAAGGCAGCCTCGAGGCCGAAGACATCGCTGCCGTGAATGTGAAAGCTGCCAGCGGAGCGAAAGAGAGCCGCCAGCTCGGCCGTGCGGCAGCAGGCCCGGTCGCGGGAAACCCGATTCAGCTCCTGCTTGACTGTGGTTGAGAAAGACATCCGTGTTGAGCATGCTTAAGCACTCGAAAAGCGTGGCTAAATTTTCGGCCGCGATCAGGCTTCCGGCAGCTCCGCTTCAGACAGCATCGCCATAATCGCACCGGCCAGCTTGCCGCTTTCGTGTCGAAAATAATCCCCCGCGGAGCCAATGTCCGCCCCGGCAACAAGGACGTCCATTTCGCGGAGGCGGCTTTCATCCACCAGCACCGGCCCAGCTCCGGTCGCCAGGTACATATCGACCACATCGGGCGGCGGCGGCACGCTGTTCACCAGGATGATGTCGACAATATGGTCGCGGGAATGACCTGTAAGAGCCGCCAGATGATCGGCGGCGGTGAATTCCAGCGTCTCTCCCGGCTGGGTCATCACGTTGCAGACAAAAATTTTCGGGCAGCCGGCTCCCTCCACAGCGGCGGTGATCTCTTTGACCAGTAGATTGGGAATGATGCTCGTAAACAGGCTGCCGGGCCCAAGAATGATGGCGTCGGCTGCCGCGATTGCTTCCAGGGCGGACCTGGTGGCCCGGGCTTCCTTCGGCTCGAGCCAGATGCGGCGGCAGGCCTGCTGGGAATTGGCGATCGCCGACTGGCCGTCGACTCGGCGTCCGTCGTTCAGCTCCGCGTGAAGGATGACGTCTTCCGGAGTTGCCGGCAAGACCCTTCCCCGGATCGCCAGGATGCTGCTGGAGAGCCGCACCGCTTCCTCGAAATCTCCGGTAACCTTCGCCAGGGCCGCCAGGAAAAGATTGCCGAAACTGTGCCCGGATAGATCGCCGCCAGCAAACCGGTATTGAAACAGCCTGCCCAGCAGCGATTCATCTTCCGCAAGGGCCACGAGGCAGTTTCTGATATCACCGGGAGGCAGAATGTCAAGCTCACGGCGGAGCCTGCCGGAGCTGCCGCCGTCATCGGCCACGGTCACGATCGCGGTTATCCTGCCTGTGTGATACTTGAGTCCTCTAAGCAGGGTGGGCAAGCCGGTGCCGCCGCCGATGACGACGATGGCGGGATCATCGCCTTTGGTTTGTCGGTTGATTTCGGGATTCAATATTTATAAATCAACTATTGGATGCCGGATTTTCGACGTTGGATCTTTTTATTTGGGCTTTTCTTTTTTTAATCCAGGATCCAATGTCCAGAATCCAGCACCCGCTCAATCATTCTTTCTCAATGTCGCGGTGCCGCAGGATGACATTAAAATTCTGCTTCCGGTAACGAGTCGCCAGTCTTTCCGCGATGGCTACGGAGCGGTGATGGCCGCCGGTGCAGCCGATCCCGATCGTCAGGTTCGACTTTCCTTCTGCCTGATACTTGGGCAGCAAATAATCATAAAGCGGCATCAGGCGGTCAAGAAATTCCTGCGTTGCCATGGTATTCATGACATAATCCCGCACAGCCGGATTGATGCCGGTAAGTCCCTTGAGGCTTGGCTCGTAGTTGGGATTGGGCAGGAACCGCACATCCAGGACCAGGTCGGCGTCCAGCGGCGTGCCGTACTTGAAGCCAAAAGAGACCATTGACACAACCATGTTCATGCTCCCGGTGGGCACTACGCTCTCGACGACGCTGGCCCGCAGCTCGTGCACATTCATCTCGGTTGTGTCGATGACCCAGTCAGCCCGCAGTTTGAGGCCGGCCAGCATCTGCCGCTCCCGCTTGATCCCTTCGAAGATATCACCATGCACTGACAACGGATGCGGCCGGCGCGTTTCCTTGAACCGGCGCAGCAGCACCTCATCCGCGGCCTCCAGAAACAGCAGCCGGTATTTGATTCCCTTTGAGTCCAGATCTTTCAGGCAGCGCTCGATCTCCTCGAAATACTGGCCGCCGCGAACGTCGCTGACCACCGCCACTTTTTCCACTTTGCTGCCTTCATGTGAGAAGAGTTCCGCTGCCGGCAGAATCATTTGCGGCGGCAGGTTGTCAATGCAGAAAAAACCGGCATCCTCAAATGCGGCCAGCGCGTGCGACTTACCGGCGCCTGAAAGGCCGGTTATCAAGGTGAGCTCAATGTGGTGACGCATCTCCCCGGCTGGCTGGCCTGCCGGCCTGGCAGTCTTCTTTAACGCTCTGCCTGCCATATTTCCTCCTCTGCCCGGCCCGGCCGGAAAGGCCGGGAAGCTTCCAATCCTTTTTCGGCAGCGGAAGCGGGCATTAATAATCTCTTAAAATATAATCTCATAAATAGCTTATTTGTTACATCATCCAGTTTCCAGGCAGGCGAGGCGAACTCCTTCCAGATTCAGCAGCCTTTGTTTCCATTCAGCGCCCGATGAAAAGTTCCCCAGCTTGCCGCCGTTTCTAATGACGCGGTGACAGGGGAGGATGAGCGGATAGGGGTTGCGCGCCATCACGCTCCCGACCGCCCGCCAGGCGCGCGGATGACCGGATCGGCGCGCCAGATCGCCGTAGCTCAGGACGTTTCCGTAACCGACCCCGGCAAGAGCCTGGCTGACATCAAGTTCAAAATTTGTGAGTGAATCAAAATCAAGCGGCAAGCTCATAGCGTCAAAATCCACCCGCGCGCCGGCAAAGTACGACTCAAGGCTGGCTACGACCGGCGCCGCCAGGCGCCGCTGCCAGGGTTTGCTGCTTGCAAGCATCTTGCCGAACGGCTCTTCCCGGCCGCCGCTCCGGGCAACTGCGGACTTCTTGCTTTCCGGCGCCGGCAACTTGTGCTCCATCAGGATGCCGCCGCGCCAGGCGAGAATTCCCCGTCCGAACCGCGTGTCATAAAAGACGCGCCAGGCAGTCTCCCCGGAGGACTCGCCGGCAGATCCAGGCTTGAAACCCCGCCCGGGGCGAGCCATGGAGGCCGGCCTGCTTTTATCCAAGTTTGTGTACAAGCGAGTAAACCTCTCTGGCTATCTTGGCCGGCAGACCGGGCACCGCTTCCAGCTCATCGCGGGTGGCATCCATAAACCGCTCCGGAGAGCCGAAGTGCGTCAGGATCGCCCGCTTGCGGGCTGGGCCGATTCCCGGCAGCTCATCCAGAATCGAGCTGGTCAGTTCCCGGCCGCGGCGTGAGCGGTGAAAGGTCACCGCGAACCGATGAGCTTCATCGCGAGCCCTGATGAGCAGGTTCAGCCCCGGTGAATCAAGCGCCAATACGAGAGGCCCGCGCCGGTCCTGGAGATAAACTTCTTCTTCCTTTTTTGCCAAACCGGCCACCGGGATCCGCTTCAGCCCCAGTACTTGCAGCGCCTCCACGGCGGCGGACACCTGACCGGCTCCCCCGTCGACCAGGACAAGGTCGGGAAGGGAAGCAAAACTTTCGTCAGCTTCACCGGCGCCAGTATGGCCGCTGTGGCGCCGCATAAACCGCCGGGTAACAACCTCCGACATCATGGCAAAGTCATCCGGCCCCGCCGTGTGTACGCCAAATTTCCGGTAGTGATCACGGCGGGGCAGTCCGCCTTCGAAAACAACCATGGAGCCCACGGGGTGCTCGCCTCCGGTATTTGAGATATCAAAACATTCAATGCGCATTGGCCGGCGGGACAGACCGAGCACGTCCTGCAGTTCTGTCAGCGCCCGGGCCGGCCGCGCGCGCTTCTCCTCCTCCCGGAGGATATCGTGCTTGAGCGCAAGCTCGGCATTCGTGGACGCCATCAAGCCGAGCTTGCGGCGCTTGTCCCGCACCGGACGCCTCACTTCTACTTTGGAACCCTTCAGCTTTGTCAGGAATTCCTGGAGGGCTCCTGTGCCTTGAAAGTCTTTCGGAACGACAACTTCCCGGGGCGGGCCAACGGGCATAGAGTAGTACTGGATGAGGAACTGCTCCAGGATCTCTTCCTCATCTTCTCCGGAAACATTGTCCAGGAAGAAGCTGCGCCTGTCGCTCAGCAGACCGTCGCGGATCTGCAAAACCTGAACATTGGCGGCGTTATCCGCCACAAAAAGTCCAAAGACATCAAGACTTTCAAGGCCGGCGGCTCCGGCCTGCTGGCTATCCAGTAGATGGTTTAACGCCTGCAACCGGTTGCGCAGAACTGCCGCTTCCTCGTAACGCCTGGCAGCGGCGGCTTTTTCCATAGCGGCGGCGATCTCATCCGCCAGGCTGCCGGGCTTACCAGAGAGAAGCCGCTTAACATCGCCGATCAACTGGCGGTAGGCCGCGCTGTCCACTTTTCCGGCGCAGGGCGCCAGACATAGGCCGAGTTGATAGTTGAGGCAGGGAACACCGGACCGCCGCCCCGGCTCGCGGCCGTGACACTTGCGGAAAGGAAAGATCTTGCCCAGGAGCTCCAGAGTCTCGCGAACGCTGCGGGCGCTGGTGAATGGACCAAAGTAAGTGACGCCGGAGCGGTGCGGCTTGCGGGTAAAAATCACCCGCGGAAATTCTTCATTCGCGGTGATGGCGACAAACGGGTAAGACTTGTCATCCCGTAGCATTATATTGTACGGCGGATGATGGTGCTTGATAAAATTTGACTCCACCAGCAGCGCCTCTGTCTCGCTGCCGGTGACTACGAAATCAAAGTCGCGCACGCGGCTGACCAAACGGCGGATGCGCTCGTCGGTAGGACCACCTTCCCGGAAGTAGGACCTGACCCGCTTGCGGAGCGACTTGGCTTTGCCAACATAAAGCGGTCGGCCCGCGCCGTCCCGGAACACGTAAATGCCAGGATTGTCGGGGAGCGAGCCCAGCAGTCGCCGGACTCCGTTTTGTTTATCATTTGCGGCGACGGAGGACATTATCGATTGAATTTACTATTTTGGCAGCATGCTACCAGCGCCAAAGCTCCGGGGTTTGCAGGGGGTTTTCCACTAGATCATAGCACGACGAACAACCGTGGTAAAAGATTCTTCCCCATTCTCGTTGGAGCTTATCCCGGCAAAACCCAGTTACTGGACAAGTTTTTTAACGGTTCCGGACGCGAGCGCAGTCGGTAAGCGTCAATCGGTTTTTTGGTCTGACAGATGCGTCCCGTCAGACAGGGAGCTTGCGAATCATCTTTTCCATCAACCGGCTGCGTTTTTCATTCAAGCTGCTCACTGTCTCGGGACCGGGCTTGGGTGCCAGCAAGAGTCCGACCGCCAGCCCCAGCAGCATCCCTAACAGCAGTGTCCGGACAACTCCCCCGTGGCCATGTCCGTGTGGGTGCCCGTGATTGTGCCAAAGTCCCAGACCCAGGCCGTCCTGAGGAGGTCCGCCGGCGCCTTTTCTTCCATGTTTCTGAAACATTATTACTCCTTGAAAAAGTCTTGCGAGTCTAAGCCGTTACCAGGAAGGGCTCTAATTTAAATTAGCAAACCGGGGCCGGGAGCCGCAAGCACAAGATAGCGGAGGCCGGCCGGGCCTCCGCTATCAATATCACTTACGTATTTGGCTTGAAGTTTATCTCCGCTTTGCAGACCTGGCCCTGGCTTTCGCTTTGGCCTTTGGCTTCGGCTTGGCTTTGGCCTTTGGCTTTGCTTTAGCCTTTGGCTTTGCCTTCGGTTTGGCTTTGGCCTTGGCTTTGGCCTTGGCTTTAGCCTTCGGCTTGGCTTTGGCTTTAGCCTTAGGCTTGGCTTTAGCCTTCGCCTTGGCTTTGGCTTTGGCCTTCGCCTTGGCTTTCGGCTTGGCCTTAGGCTTGGCTTTCGGCTTGGCCTTGGCCGCGGTCGCCGATGGCTTCAACCCAAGCACTTTCTCGATGTCTCGTTTAAAAGCTTTCCAGTCGCGGCCGTAGAGGCGGTAAGGGTTCCAGGCCGTAACCGTCTTGGTGTAACGGTTAAACTCGTGGAAGTTGGGAGCCCGGCCCAGCTTCTTGGCGATGCGCACGCCCTCGTCAATATAGCGTTCTTTCGTTGGCTTGCGGGGCTTTTCCAGGCCGACGGTCACCTTGAGCTCGCGCACGCTCATGCCCATTCTTAAAGCCGGATATTTGGCGTCCACCTTGCCAAGCTTCACCAGCTTTTTCATCTCGTCTTTCGTCCGGCGGGCGGCGGGGATCATTCCCGCCTTGCGGACGGCATTGGTCCAGCCGCCAAACCTGGCCCTGATCGCTTCCGCGCTGGGACGATTCGGCCCTTCGAGATAGCCGTGATAAGTTGGCCCCATGAGGCCGTCCTTACTAGCTTTCTTAAGAGCATTTAGCAGATCCTGATCCGAATAAATTTTGTCCATATTCCTACCTCTCTTGAATGGTCCCGCGGCAATGCTGGACCGGATTGAAGCCGCTCGAAACGGCCTCCTGACGATTACCGGCTTTAATGCCGACCGACCAACAGTCCCCCGTGACTGTATTGCTTCGCGTCGGCTACTGGGTTAGAACCTATCTTATTGTCTCCGCAACCAGATCCAGAATCCGGTTGGCACATGCCTCCTTGCTTGCCTTGCTGATGAAAACGTCCCGTTCGCCGGTAATAACGGTGACCTCGTTCTCATCAGCCTCGAAACCGATATCATGCCTGGAAATGTCATTAAAGATGATCATGTCCAGTTTTTTCTGATTCAGCTTCCGGCGGGCCCGGTCAATCTCCCCTTCTCCGTATTCTGCCGCGAAGCCAATCTTTAGACCAATAGTATTATCAGTTCCTAAGTCAGAGACGATATCACCTGTTGGAATCAACTGCAAGTCAATTTTGTCCTCGCGTTGAAGTTTTCCCTTTGTTTCTGTGCCCGAAACCTTATAATCCGAAACTGCCGCCGCCATAAACAAAACATCAAGACGATCAATCTGCCGGTTGAGGACATCGCGCATCTCTGCGGCAGTGGTAACATCGATGTAATTGATGTCCGGCCGCCGCGAAAGCTCAACGTTTGCCGCCACCACCGTAACCTCTGCACCCCGCCGGCGCGCCGCCGCGGCAATGGCAAATCCCATCTTGCCGCTGGAGCGGTTTGAGATGAACCTGACCGCGTCAATCGGCTCCCGCGTTCCGCCGGCGGTGACAAGCACTCGCAGGCCCTCCAGATCACCCGAAACTTTTTCCCCGAGAAGCGCCTGTATCCTGTAAAAAATTTCCCGTGGCGACGCCAGGCGGCCGTCGCCGGTTTCGCCACAAGCGAGCACTCCGGGCTCCGGAGGCATTACGATAACCCCGCGCCGGTCAAGCAGCCTGACGTTGTGTTGCACAGCCGGATGATGCCACATATGGTGGTTCATCGCCGGACAGATCATTACCGGGCAGTTGGCGGCGAGATATGTTGATAGCAAAAGATTATCGGCGATGCCGGCGGCCATCTTGCCAATAGTGTTGGCGGTTGCGGGGGCTATCACGAGGAGATCGGCCCGGGCCAGCTCGATATGCGCAAAGGAATCCGTAACCGGCCCGTCACCGAAAAGGCGGCCCGTCACCGGGTGACCGCTGGCGGCCGCCAGCGACGGTTCACCAACAAAGCGGCTGCCGGACTCGGTGAGGATGACGCGCAGATTATAGCCCGCGCCCGCGAGGAGCCGCGCCAGCTCCACCGCCTTCACCGCGGCGATGCTGCCGGTTACCCCCAGCACAATCTGACAGCGGTTATTATTCATAAACTGAACCTGGTTAAGATGCGTGGCGCGGCGGAGTCAGCCGGGTGGCAACCGGGCATAACTCCACAAAATCCGGCAGTTGCCTCCGAAGCTGGCATCTTCTTTGGATCAAACGCCGGCCGGAACTGGGGACGCCGGCAGCCAACCTGCCGGTTTAAATATATTCCAGCATAACCCGCTGGGGGCGGGCTCCGGAAAGATTTAAACGCGGTAACGGTAAGATAACTTGCCGGCCGCTATCTCCTCCAGAGCGATCGTGAGGATATTTTTACTCCGCGTGTCGACAAGCGGGGGCGGGATATCGTCGATGCTGCCTTCCTCACGGCTGCGGTAATAATTGGTGATTTGACGGGCGCGCTTCGCAGCCAGCGCCACCAGGGCATATTTTGAATCAACCTTTTCCAGCAGAGTGTCAATTCGGGGATTGTTCAATTCTTACCTCCGCTCAATGCCGTCCCGATGGCCCCTTGCAGCTCATCGGCGGCTTTATCAACATCTTCATTGACTATAATGTAATCAAATTCTTTCTGCGCCGCAAGCTCGCCACGGGCTCGCTGGAGGCGGGCGGCAATTTCCGCGGGAGTTTCCGTCTGCCTTGCCGTCAGCCTCCGGCTTAGCTCCGCAAAATCAGGGGGAGCAATAAATATCAAAACCGCCCCTGGAATCAGCCGCCGCACCTTGCGGGCGCCTTCCAGCTCGATCTCCAGGATGATGTTTCTGCCGCTCTGGAGGTTTTTTTCGACTTCGCTTCTGAGCGTGCCGTAATAGCCGGAGCCATACTTGACAAATTCTATGAAGTCTCCCGCTTCCATCCGTTTTTCAAACTCTTTTTGAGAAAGAAAAAAATATTCCCGGCCCTGTTTTTCTTCCTGGCGGCGAGGTCTGGTTGTTGCTGATCTGGCAAGGAAAGTGTTATCGAGACGGGGCAGTACTTTGCCAATCAAAGTGCCCTTGCCGGCCCCGGAAGGACCTGAGACGACCAGCAGGCGGCCCGGTTTCGCCGGGCCTGAGGGCTTATCGGCGAAAAAAGGCAACCAGCTCCCGCCGCTGCCGCCCCGACAGCCCGCCAACCGTTTTATTGGAACTGATGCGGCAGTGATTTAGCACCTTGGCCGATTTTACTTTGCCACAATTAGGGACCGATAACAAAACATCGACCACCTTTGCCGTCCTGATGAACTCAGGCGGGTCGGCAAGGATCTGATCGATTTGCGTAATGCCTTTTTTGAGGTCTTTTTTGAGCTGCGCCCTTTTTGACCGTATCTCATTGGCGCGGCCGAGGGCGTCCAGCCGCTGTTCCAGAGTCCTTATCGGAGTAGCCGATGCTTGTTCGGGAGGAGATGACATCGACGTTATTATATGAGCAAAAAGTGGGTCTTTGCAAGGATTATTTTACAGTTAAATTCCATAAGTTAATCGGATAGCAAGGTCCCGTTTCCTGTGATATATTCAATCGATTCAGCGGGGAGGCTATATAAATTTTCAAAAGAAAGGGTCAACATGCGGAAAAAAATGTTGATGGCGGCAGCAGTGGTTCTCACGGGCGTGGCGATGATCATGGCGGCGGGCTGCGGCAGCAGCACCCCCCAGGCACAAAACCAGCCGAAGGCGCCGGCGTCCTCTCCCGGCAGCGGAGGCAGTAACGCCTTTAGCCAGCAGATAGACGCCCTCAAGAAGACGGCAATGACCGTGACAGAGACCGAAAACGGCAAGAAAACCGGCAAGTGGACGCAAGGCAGCGACGGCAGCTGGCGATGGGACGCAGAAAGCGGCAGTAGCAATTCCGTTATTATCTACAACGCCTCCCAGAAAAAAACGTGGACGATCGACGGCAATACCGCCACCGAATTAACAGTTCCAGCAACCGCTTATGAGGGGTTTAACCCCGCCATGATGCTGGCGGTTTTTGCCTACGTGCCCGGGACGGGCAGCGGCGATACGCGCGAGTATGATGCGAACGGGTCAAAACTGACAGTTGAGCTTAAGGGGCCCAATGGCCTTCCCAGCAAAGCCACATCTGTGAATGCGAGCAATACAACCGTATGGGTTTTCGATTACACCAGCGTCCCGAGCAGCGCCTTCGATCTGCCCAGCGGCGTGACCGTGCAGACGGTTCCCGGCTTGGGCGGCGGCGCCAGTAGCACAAGCACGATTCCGGGTGGCGGCAGCGTGCCGCAGATTCCCGGCCAGTAATGTATTGATTACAATACTCAAGTGAGCAAAGACAGGGCCGCCCTTCCGGGCGGCCCTGAAACCGATCCCTCGGCTTCGCCTCGGGACGACACATTTAACCTGGCCTTTTTACGTTCGCCTTGTTTTTTTCCACCACCCACCTCTACCATCCATCATCCGCTTTAATGCGCAACGCCGATCAGCTCGCTGGCTGAGCCGATGCCGTGCTCATTGATCAGCCGCCCGAGCTCGGGAGCCATGGCCGCCGCCAGCGGATCACGGAAACTTGCCGTCCCCACCGCTACCGCCGTAGCGCCGGCCGCCATGAATTCCAGCGCATCCTGAGCCGTAGTGACACCGCCCATACCAATGACGGGCACATCCAGCTCGCGGCTAACCAGAAAAACAGCCCTAAGCGCCACCGGCTTGATCGCCGGCCCCGAAAGACCGCCGGTGACATGGCCCAGTACCGGTTTGAGGCTGTAGCGGTCCAGCGCCATGCCGTGCACCGTATTGATGAGCGAGACACAGTCGGCGCCGCCGTCGACCGCCGCGGCGGCAACCTCAATGATGTCGGTGACATTGGGCGTCAGTTTGACGATAAGAAACTTTGAAGTGGCCTGGCGCGCCAGCACCGTGGCCTGGCGCGTCTTTTCCGGATCCAGTCCCAGCGCCCGGCCGTCAAGCTCAACATTAGGGCAGGAGACGTTAAGCTCAATGGCGGCAACCTCCTCGCGACTATCGAGCATCGCGGCGCAGCGGCCGTAGTCTTCTGTCTCCTCGCCGGCGATGCTGGCAATAACCGGGACCGGCAGCGACTCAAGCCGGTGCAGGTCCTCCGTGATGAACGCCTCGATGCCGTGGTTGGCAAGTCCAATGGAATTAAGCAGTCCGGCCGCTGTCTCCTGGAGACGGGGCGGCGGATTGCCCGCGCGCGGCTGCAATGTCACGGTCTTGGGAATGTACGCGGCAAAGGGAAAGGAGACGAACAGATCTTCCTCGAGCGCCTTGTCCGCCGCCAGCACGTCAAACGTGCCCGAGGCGTTGATGATGGGATGGGCCAGCTCGAGCGGTCCAAGTTTGATCTCGAGGTTTACTGCCATGAAATGTCTTCCACGTCAAAAACGGGACCGTCGTTGCAAACCCTGAGGTAGCCGCCGGCTCCCCGGATAACGCAGCCCTGGCAAGAACCGATGCCGCAGGCCATATGCGCCTCCACCGAGACCTGGGCCGCGTTGCCGCACTCGCGGGCGATCCGGGCAACCGCAGCCAGCATGGGGCTGGGACCGCAGGCAAATATCTCCGGTGTTGGCTTGCCGGGTTCGCGCGCCAGGCAACCCGGCAATGGATCCGAAACCAGGCCCAAGCGGCCAACCGAGCCGTCTTCGGTAATCACGTCAGTTCTGACGCCGCTAAAAAGCTCCGTGGCAACCGCCTCCTTCCGGGTGCGGAAGCCGAGCAGGCAGCGGACCTCGCGCCCCTCGGCGGCGAGCGATCTGGCCAGCAGCTTCAGCGGCGAGATCCCGATGCCGCCACCTACCAAAACAGCAGGGGCTTCGCCTTCGAAACGGAATCCCATCCCCAGTGGTCCAAGCACGCTGACGCGATCCCCGATCCCGGCCGCCGCCAGCCTCGCCGTGCCCTTTCCAACCGGATCAATCAGCATCGTCACCAGATCCGATTCAACGTTGTGTATCCCCATCGGCCGCGGCAGCAACGGATCGAGCTCGTTACCGGACATCCGGATCATCAGGAACTGCCCTGGGTGCGCCAGATTGGCGATCTGGGGGGCGACAAAAGAGATCAACCGGTAGGCGCCCACCTGCCGGCTCTCGACGACGGCGCACTTAAGCAGCTCAGCTGGAATGAGCCCGGCGTCCATGAAGATGCTGAAGGGTATGAAGCTGCATTCCCGGTTCCCGGCTGGCTTCGATGGCGGCGACGGCGGCTTCGGCTCCTGCCATCGTGGTAATGCACGGCGTCCCGGTGCGAAGCGTCGCGCGGCGGATCTCGTATCCGTCAGCGCGGGCGCCCCTGCCTCTGGGAGTGTTAAACACGGCGTCGATCTTGCCGGTGAGAATCAAGTCCACCACGTTGGGTTTGCCTTCGGAAAACTTGCGGACCGGCTCCGCCTCAATGCCGGCCTCAGTCAGTGCCTTGGCCGTACCCTCAGTGGCGACCATCCGGAATCCCAGAGCGTACAGGCGCCGGGCCAGTTGCACCGCCTGCTCCTTGTCGGAGTCACAGTTGCTCATGAAGATCGTTCCTTTTTTCGGCAGCGTCTGTCCGGCGGCCTCCTGCGCTTTGGCGAACGCAATCGGAAAACTGGTGGCCACACCCATCACTTCGCCGGTGGATTTCATCTCGGGACCCAGAGTGGTGTCGGCGCCGGGCAGCCTCGAAAACGGCAGCACCGCCTCCTTGACGGTAACGTGCGGATGAACCGGTCCTTCCGGCAGGCCCATATCCTTCAGCTTCTCACCCAGGATGATGCGCGTGGCAACCTTGGCCAGCGGCACCCCGATTGACTTGCTGACGAAAGGCACTGTGCGCGAACCGCGCGGATTGGCCTCCAGGACATACACTTCACCGTCCTTGACAGCGAACTGGATGTTTATCAGTCCGATGACCCCCAGCTCCAGCGCCAGGCTGGCGGTGTGTTCCCTGGCTTTGACCGTCAGCTCATCCGAAAGCGAGAAAGCGGGGATGACGCAGGCGCTGTCGCCCGAATGCACTCCGGCTTCCTCCACGTGCTGCATGATGGCGCCGATGTAGACCTCGCCACCGTCGCAGACGGCGTCGACATCGATCTCCATAGCATCTTCAAGAAATTTGTCAAGAAGAATCGGGTGCTTTGGCGAAGCCTGGACGGCCTGCTCGATATACCGCTCCAGGTCCTCCCGCGAATAGACGATCTCCATGGCGCGCCCGCCGAGAACGTAAGAGGGCCGCACCAGCAGGGGATAGCCAATCTTGGCGGCTATTTCCAGGGCTTCTTCCAGGCTGGGGGCCGTCCCGTAAGGAGGATGGGCGATGCCAAGCCGGCGGAGGATGCCGCCGAAGCGGCTGCGGTCCTCGGCCAGGTCGATCGCCTCCTGGGGTGTCCCCAGGATCGGCACGCCGGCAGCGGCCAGGCCGGCGGCGATCTTGAGCGGCGTCTGGCCGCCGAACTGAACGATCACCCCTTTTGGCTGCTCGTTCGCAACCACTTCCAGCACGTCCTCGAGAGTGAGCGGCTCAAAGTAGAGGCGATCGGAGATGTTGTAATCGGTACTGACCGTCTCCGGATTGCAGTTGACCATGATTGCTTCATAACCGCACTGGCGGGCGACCATGACGGCATGCACACAGCAGTAGTCAAACTCGATGCCCTGTCCAATCCGGTTGGGTCCGCTCCCCAGGATGATTACTTTCTCGCGTCCGGACGCAAGCGCCTCGTTCTCGTCGTCGTAACAAGAATAAAAGTAAGGCGTCTCGGCATCGAACTCGGCAGCGCAGGTGTCTACCGCTTTGTAAACCGGCGTAATTCCGGCTCCCCGCCGCGCGGACCTGACGTCGGCTTCGGCCGATCCGGTAAAAGCGGCAATCTGGGCGTCGGAAAAACCGGTCTGCTTTGCCAGGCGCAACTCTCCGGGGGTCAGGCTGCCCAGCTCTCGGTCCCGGAGGTTGCCCTCCCTCCGGATGATCTCCTCAAATTCCCGGATAAACCAGAGGTTGATCTGCGTGGCCGCCTTGATATCCGCCGCCGGCGTTCCCCGCCTAAGCAGCTCCATGATCAGGTCGTACCGGTCAGCGCCCGGCGTGGCGATTGCCACTAGCAACTCCTTCGTGGCGGCTCCGGTCTTGATCTCCACGTCAAGCTCGCGCGAGCGCATCGATTTGAGGAACGCCTCCTTGAAGGTGCGGCCAATCGCCATGTTCTCGCCCACACTTTTCATGTGCGTGGTCAAGGTGGCATCGACCTGGGGGAATTTCTCAAACGCCCAGCGCGGCGTCTTCACGACCACGTAATCGATCGTTGGCTCGAAGCAGGCCGGCGTCTTCCGGGTGATATCATTGGGGATCTCGTCCAGTGTGTAACCCACCGCCAGCCGGGCGGCGATCTTGGCGATGGGAAAGCCGGTCGCTTTGGAAGCCAGCGCCGAACTGCGCGATACGCGCGGATTCATCTCAATGACAACAATCTCCTCGGTGTCGGGGTTGACCGCAAACTGGATGTTGGAGCCGCCGGTCTCCACGCCGATCTCGCGGATGATCGCCAGCGAGGCGTCGCGCAGCCGCTGGTACTGCGCGTCGGTAAGCGTCTGAGCCGGCGCCACCGTGATGCTGTCGCCGGTATGGATCCCCATCGGATCCACATTCTCGATCGAGCAGACGATGACGACGTTGTCCGCCCGGTCGCGCATCACCTCAAGCTCAAACTCCTGCCAGCCCATCACCGACTCCTCCAGAAGCACCTGGCCGATGGGGCTGGCGCTCGTGCCGTGCTCGACGGCCCGGCAGAAGGAATCGATGTCATGGGCGACGCCGCCGCCATGCCCTCCCAGGGTAAAGCTGGGCCGCACGATGACCGGCAGCGTCAGATTGTTCAGCTTCTCACAGGCCTCCTTTACCGACCTGGCCAGATCGCTGCGCGGCACGCGCAGGCCGATCCGCTGCATGGCGCTGCGAAATTCTTCCCTCTCCTCGGCGCGGTTGATCGCCTTGGCATCGGCGCCGATCAGTTCGACTCCGTGCGTGTCCAGCACCCCGGCCCGGTGCAGGTCCATCGCCAGATTAAGCGCCGTCTGCCCCCCCAGCGTCGGCAGCAGCGCGTCCGGCCGCTCCTGTTCAATAATGGCGGTCAGCGTGGGAACGTCCAACGGCTCGATGTAGGTGCGGGTGGCGAAATCCGGATCGGTCATGATCGTCGCCGGATTGGAATTTACCAGGATCACCTCGTACCCTTCTTCCATTAGCACTTGGCAGGCCTGGGTGCCGGAGTAGTCGAACTCGCAGGCCTGGCCGATCACGATCGGCCCGGAGCCGATCAGCAGGATCTTGTTGATATTGTCGCGGCGTGGCATAAGCAAGCTTTGGTCAGGCGGGGGCCCCCGCCCCCATCAAGCGGATGAACTGGGCAAACAGGTAACGCGAGTCGTGCGGTCCCGGGCTGGCTTCAGGATGGTACTGCACCGAGAACGCCGGCACGTCCAGGCAGCGGATGCCCTCGACGGTGCCGTCATAAAGATTAAGATGGCTGACGAGAGTGCTGCCCGCTCCAGTCTCCAGAAGCATCTCCTCCCGGGCCGGCGCCTCGAAAAAAGCGCCGCTGCCGTTTCCGTGCTCGAAACGGCCGCGGGCGGCCGTCGGCAGCTTGACAGCAAAGCCGTGGTTTTGCGAGGTGATCTCCACCCGGCCGGTATCAAGATTCTTGACCGGATGGTTGGCGCCCCGGTGGCCAAACTTGAGTTTGTATGTTTCCAGGCCCAGCGCCAGGCTGAGGATCTGGTGGCCGAGACAGATGCCAAATACAGGCACTTTGCCAAGTAGCCCGCGCACGGTCTCAATGGCGTAGTCGAGCGCCGCCGGGTCTCCCGGCCCGTTGGAGAGAAAGACTCCTTGCGGGTTCAGCGCCAGGATCTCTGCCGCGGCAGCGCCCGCCGGCACCACGGCGACATTACAGCCCGCCGCCCCCAGCCGCTTGATAATAGAGCGTTTAATGCCATAGTCAACCGCCACCACCCGGCAGCCGGCGTTGAGGAATTCCAGATCGTAACGAGAACCACATGTCACGGCGGCGGCCAGATCAAGCCCGGACATGGACGGGGTTTCCCGGAGGCGGCGGGCGATCTCATCTTCCCTAAAATCGCCCCAGTAGACGGAGGCCCTCATGGCGCCCCGGCTGCGGATGCGGCGGGTGAGGGCGCGGGTGTCAACCCCGCTCACCGCCGTGACCCCCTGCTCCCACAGCCACTGGGCAAATCCCTTTTCGGCGGCCGAGTTGCCGTCGAAGTTATGGCCCTCGCGGACTATAACGGCACGCGAGTGCACCTGGTCCGACTCGCTCGCGGTGTCGTTGACTCCATAATTGCCAATCAAGGGGTACGTAAAAACGACCATTTGGCCGTGATAGGAGGGATCCGTGAGCACCTCCTGATAACCGGTCATGGCGGTGTTGAAAACGATCTCGCCGTAGACGGCTCCCGGAGCGCCGAAACCATGACCCTTGTAAACAGTTCCATCCTCGAGTATTACGGCAGCCGGCATCGAAGTTTTTGGTGATTCGTTCATGTTTTAGCTTAAGGTTTCACGTTTAATGTTTCACTTTATTTTCCAGCGGATCATCGCTCATGTTAATGATATTTAATCGATACCAACCATTTGCAACATAATTCATAATTTTACGCAAAAACGTTAACATTAAACGTTAAACGTCATGTTTGTGCGCTACCCGGCCGCCGGCCACAGTCAGTATAATCCGCCCCTTGACCCGGCGGCCGCCAAACGCGGTGTTGCGGGACTTGCTCCGGAAGTTCCCGGGGATAATGGCAAATTCTTCTTCTACATCAACAAGGCAGAGGTTCGCCTCCTCGCCGGCGGCGATCGCCGGCGCCGGCAGGCCGAAAGCCTCCGCCGGCCGGGTAGACATTGCCAGGACGAGCGCCTTCAGCGGCGCCTTGCCGGTTAAAACCAGCCCGGTGTAAAGAACGGGAAAAGCCGTCTCCAGGCCGGTGACGCCAAACGGCGCCTCCTCAAACGGCGTTTCCTTTTCCTGCGCCGCGTGTGGCGCGTGATCGGTGGCGATGCAATCGATAACCCCGGATGCCAGCCCAGTCACCAGCGCCTGCCTGTCAAGAGCAGTTCGGAGCGGCGGGTTCATCTTAAAGTTTGCGTCGAGGCTGGCGGCATCCGCCTCATCGAGCAGCAGATGATGGGGCGTTGCCTCGCAGGTAACCCGCGTCCCGGCGTCCTTGGCCGCCTCGATCAGCTCCAGCGAGCGGCCGCAGCTGACGTGGGCGATGTGGACCCGGCCCTCTTCGTAAGCAGCCACCTCCAGATCGCGGGCAATGGCCGCCGTCTCCGCCGCCGCCGGCATGCCGGCCAGGCCCAGGCGGGCCGAGACTTCGCCCTCGTTCATCACCCCGGGACCGGCAAGGCTTTTGTCTTCACAGTGCAGGCTGAGCGGCAGCCCCACCAGTTTCGCCGACCGGAAAGCGCTGCTGAGCAGTCCGGCGCTGGCAACCGGGCGCCCGTCGTCCGAAAAAGCAACCGCGCCGGCTTCGGCCAGGTCCCACATGTCGCTAAGGTGGACTCCCTCCTGTCCGCGGCTGATGGCGCCCAGAAAAGCGACGCTCACGGCTGCCGACGCTTCCGCCAGCTCCACCAGCGAAGAAAAAACAGCAGCATTGTCAACAACGGGCTCCGTGTTGGGCATGGCGCAGATGCCGACGTATCCCCCAGCGGCGGCGGCGGCCGTGCCGCTGGCGATATCCTCCTCATCCTCACGCCCGGGGGTGCGCAGATGTGCGTGCAGGTCAATAAACCCGGGCAGCAGCAGCCGGCCGCCTGCCTCAATTACCCTGTCCCCGGACGGTTCTTTGCTGCCCGGGGGAGTCACGGAGGCAATCCGGCCCTTGTCGATGGCGATATCCCCGGGGGCGTCAAGACCCAGGGCCGGGTCAAAGATGCGCGCGCCCCGGATGAGCATTGTTGCTTTTGTTCCCTTTTTTGCTATGGTTAAATTCATTTCTTTCGCATTATTGGCCTAATCTTGGCACAAAAAAATTTAACATCAAACTCTTGTGGTTAAACGTGAAACGCTCGTTTCTTTCGCCACCGCGGCGCTGTCGATGATGATGCGGTACAGGACCGCCATCCTTACCGCCAGCCCTGCCTCCACTTGCTGCAAGATGAGGTTCTCGCTGGAGTCCGCCAGCTCGCTCTCGATCTCAACGCCGCGGTTGATCGGGCCGGGGTGCAGCACCCGCTGGCCCTCGTGCAGGTGCCGGCGACCGACACAGAAGTGTGAGACATATTCTCGCAGCGATGGCACGAAATTGGCGCCCTCGTGCCGCTCCCTCTGCATCCGCAAGAGGTAGATCACATCCACGTTCGCCAGCTCATCCAGGCTGTGAAAGATCGCCGCTCCCAGCGCCTCTGCCCGCCGGGGCAGCAGCCCCGGCGGCGCTACCAGCGCCACCTGCATCCCCATATTCTGAAAGCCGGCAATATTCGAGCGCGCCACCCGGCTATGGAGGATGTCACCCACGATAGCCACCCTTAAGCCGCTCAAATCCCCGTAAGCCTGCTTCAGGGAAAAGATGTCCAGCAGACACTGGGTGGGATGCTCTCCCTTGCCGTCGCCGGCGTTGATGACGTGGGCGGTGGTATGCGCGGCCATAAACGCCGGGGCTCCGACATGCGGATGCCGGGCGACAATAATGTCCGGACAGTATGCGTTCAGCGTCAGGACGGTGTCCTTTAACGATTCCCCCTTGCCGGCGGAGCTGGAATCGGCCTTGACATTGATCACATCCGCCGACAGGCGCTTGCCGGCCAGCTCGAATGACGTTGATGTGCGCGTACTTTTCTCGTAGAAAAGATCGATGACGGTGCGGCCCCGGAGCGTCGGCACCTTCTTGATGTCACGCTGGGACAGCTCCAGGAAGTCTTTCTTGGCCGTCCCCAGCAGAGAGTTAATCTCCTCGCGGGTGAGATCGTTGATCGACAGCAGATGCCTGTTCATTACTCCACCGCCTCCAGCACAATCTCATCTTCGCCATCAACCTCCGACAGCCGCACGTTAATGCGCTCGTCCTGGGAAGTCGGCAGATTCTTGCCGACATAATCCGGCCGGATCGGCAGCTCGCGGTGGCCCCGGTCGACCAGGACGGCCAGTTGAATCCGCGCCGGCCGGCCGTAATCAAACAACGCGTCGATGGCGGCGCGAATCGTGCGCCCGGTAAAAAGAACGTCGTCCACGAGCACGATCGTCTTGCCGTCGATGCCAAAGGGAAGGTGTGTGCCGCGCAGCTCCGGATGCGGCAGCTTGGGCCGGATTGTCAGGCTGCCCCTGGCGGCGACATCGTCGCGGTAAAGGGAGATATCAAGCTCGCCCACGGGGACCTCCTGGCCGGTGAATTCCTTCATCAGGCCGGCCAGGCGCCGGGCCAGGTGGGCGCCACGGGTATAAATGCCGACAACGGCCAGCTGGCTGATGTCCTGGTCCCTTTCCAGAATCTCATGGGCGATGCGGACGATAGTCCGCCCCAGCTGGTCGGCGGGTACTACTGTCTTCACAAAAACGCCGCTCACACGCGGGTCCGGATGGACACGCGCCGGCGGCTCAAGAGGAATGTTCCTGCAAACAGGCTCATTTTCGCTCCCTTGTCAGCCTCTCTGGGCGTGATTAAAGGGTAAACATTTGTCGCTTGTCAGTTTATCGGAACCAGGCAGCAAGAGTCAAATCGGGATTTGTAGGGGATAGACACTGGCGCAGACAGTAATCGCGACCCCCAGTTGCCGCCGTACCTGTCTGCACTTTCAGCTGACCGGCTACGTAGACCTCATAGTGGACTGGCTGGGCGTTTGGATTTGCGATCATGACCCATCATCTGAACATAAAGCCAGCACTTTGCTATGTCCCGCAAAGCCTGGGCAATGTGATCCGGATAGTTAAACTCACCGGACTAGATTACCAAAAAGGTGTGACCGGGCACTGGCAGTCGAGGCGTTGTTTTAAATCGAGCTTTGCGTCAAATCGCTCTGACCGGAGCGAATTATATCGCTATCGGCCGCTCCCCGGATCAAATGGCGCCAAGAATACAAAAAGCGTATATTGTGATGAGAATACTTTTGGATATGAACGGCAGCCAGCCAGTGATTCCTCAGCTTCGCTCCGGACTGACAATTACCTGAGACTTAATTTTATGAACGAAAAAAAACAGAACCCTAAGCCGTCGCCCGGTGCGCGGATTGCGATCATCGCCGCGGTCGTCGTCATTTTCATCGTGGCCGGAGCCCTGGTGCTGCTCGAGCGGACGGCCGGCGGCGACCGGCCGGCCCCGCAGGTGACGGTGACGCAGTCGCGCTAACAGATTCCTCGGTCGCCGCGCACTCTCGAAACGACAGGATTCGTGAGATTACAGCCGCCCGGCGACGATCTCGTCCACGACCTCCGGATCCGCCAGCGTCGAAGTGTCCCCCAGATCACGGGTCTCTCCCGCAGCCACCTTCCGAAGGATGCGGCGCATGATCTTGCCACTCCGTGTTTTAGGCAGCCCGCGGACGAACTGGATCTTTTCCGGCCGGGCAATCGGTCCGATCTGGTCGCCGACCTCGGCCGCCAGCACCCGCCGCATGTCGTCGCCGCCGTCGTATCCCTGTTTCAGCACCACGTAAGCATAGATGCTGCTGCCCTTGACCTCGTGCGGGTAGCCGACGACCGCCGCCTCCGCGACAGCCTCCTGCGCCACCAGCGCCGACTCAATCTCGGCGGTTCCCAGCCGGTGGCCGCTGACGTTGATAACATCGTCGATCCGGCCCATGATCCAGAAATCGCCATCGGCGTCCACGGCGGCGCCGTCGCCGGTGAAATACTTGCCGGGAAATCTGTCGAAATAAACTTCCTTCACACGCTTGTGCTCGGGATCGCCGTAAGTGCCGCGTAGCATCCCCGGCCAGGGTTTGCCGATCACCAGGTAGCCTCCTTCACCCGGTGGCGCCGGCGAACCGTCCTGGCGGACGACTTCGGGCGCGACGCCGAAAAAAGGGCGGCTGGCGGAACCGGGCTTGAGCGTCATCGCCCCCGGGAGCGCCGAGATGACGATGCCGCCCGTCTCGGTCTGCCAGTAAGTGTCGACGATCGGCAGACGTCCCCGGCCGACGTTCCGGTAATACCACATCCAGGCTTCCGGATTAATCGGCTCGCCTACCGTGCCCAGGAGCCGCAGACTTTCCATCGGATGTTTCCGGACCCACTCCTCCCCCTCGCGCATCAGCGCCCGGATGGCGGTCGGGGCCGTATAGAAGATGCTTACCTTGTGCTTGTCGACGATCTGCCAGAAGCGGTCCGGCCCCGGATAGGTGGGCAGGCCCTCGAACATCAGCGAAGTGGCGCCGTTGCTCAAGGGGCCGTAGACAATGTAGGTATGACCGGTGATCCAGCCGATATCGGCGGTGCAGAAGTGGAGATCCTCCGGCTGATAATCAAATATCCACTTGAAAGTCAAATGAGCGTAGAGCAGATAGCCGCCGTTGGTATGCAGCACTCCTTTCGGCTGTCCGGTGGAACCACTCGTATAGAGGATGAATAAAGGATCTTCGGCGTCCAGCTCCTCGGGAGGACAGTAATTTTCAATGTCTGGCGCCTCCATTTCGTCACGCCACCAGGTATCGCGTCCTTCTTCCATGGCCACATGATGACCGCCCAGACGCTCGGCGACGATCACCTTCTCAACGGTGGGGCAGCTCCTAAGCGCCTCATCAGCGTGCGCCTTCAGCGGCACCACCTTGCCGCCCCGCATGCCGCCGTCGGCGGTGATTAGCAGCCGGGCGCCGCAGTCGCGGATGCGGTCCGCCAGCGACCCGGCGCTGAAGCCGCCAAAAACAATGCTATGGATAGCGCCAATGCGGGCGCAGGCCAGCATCGCGATCGCCAGCTCCGGGATCATGGGCAGGTAGATGCTGACGCGGTCGCCGCGTCCGACACCGTGCTTGAGAAGAACGTTGGCAAAGCGGTTAACTTCATAGGCAAGCTGCTCGTAGGTAAAGGTGCGGTACTCGCCGCCGTCACCTTCCCAGACAATAGCGGCCTTGTGCCGGCGGGGACTATCCAGATGCCGGTCCAGGCAGTTGTATGAGACGTTGATCTGCCCGCCGATAAACCAGGCTATTTCCGGCCGGTTAAAATCATATTCGAGAACCTTGTCCCAGCGCCGGTGCCAGTGCAGGTGCTCAGCGGCCATCTCGCCCCAGAACCCCTCGGGATCTTCAACCGAGCGGCGGTAGAGCGCCTCGTACTCCTCGAAGCTGGCGACGTGCGCGCGCCTGCTGAACTCTGCCGGCGGCTGGAAACATCGCTTCTCGCTGAGAAGCGCTTCGATCGCTTCGCCACTGATGCCCGCCGCGTGCTCCTGCCCGGAGCCGCTGGCAGCTCCGGAGGCTTCCCCGGTCTGTTTTTCTTTTTTAGCCAGAACCGCTCACTCCCTGTTTCGCTTCGCCCGTCGGGCAGCGGACTGCCTTGACCGACAGCATGCCGGTCCGTTTATAAATAATGAACGTGAATGGTCCCGTCAAGAATAACAGAAAAACCCCCGACTTCTCACGAGAAAGCCGGGATTTCAATTGCCGCAGGGAAGATGCCGCGAGAGCGGGAGAGCAATAAAGGACGGGGCGGCCACAAAAATCGTGGAAGCCGGTGATATCGGGGAATCACCGGCTTCCTGCTTGCACGGACATTATCTCGCCCACCTGTTAACAAAATCTTAGGAGAACGTAAAAATGATGTAAAATCGGACGTTGAATGTTGGATAAAATGGGCATCGCAGAATGATTAACTCTGAAAAAAATGGCAAAGTCGCATTCTTCTGGGACGAATCGTATCTGTGGAGTTTACTCGCATATCACACGTTTCGCGGGCTGAGCGTTGATTTTGAGCTTCTCACCGGCAGCGAGATCCGCAGCGGTGCACTCAATCGTTTCGACGCGCTGTTCGTGCCTGGGGGCTGGGCCGGCGATAAAATGGAGGCGCTTGGCACGGAAGGCGCCGCGCGGATCCGCTCATTTGTCGAAAGCGGCGGCGGCTATCTGGGAATTTGCGGCGGCGCCGGCCTGGCGCTGACCCATGAAAGCGGGCTGGGCCTGGCGCCCATCGGGCGCTTGCCTACACGGGTGCGGGTGCCGAGTTTTAGCGGCCTGATCGGCGTTGAGCAGACACAACCGGCGCACGCCATGTGGGAAGGAATTGTCGAGGGGACTCCGTTTCATGCCTGGTGGCCCGGCCAGTTCTCGCTGGTTGATGACACAGCCGTCCAGGTGCTGGCCCGCTACCGCGAGCCTGTGCCGGGCATGTCTTACGTCACCGACTTGCCGGTTGAGCCTGAGGTAGACTGGCCAAAATGGGAGGCGAGTTACGGTATTAACCTTGACCCGGCGCGCCTAGGGGGGGAGCCGGGGGTAATCGAGACCCGTTTTGGCGAAGGCAGGGTCATCCTTTCCTATCTTCATTTCGATACGGAAGGCGACGCCGGCGGGAACAACGTCCTAGCCAACCTGTTGACTTATCTGGCCGGTGGAGAAAAACCGGAGCCGGCGGCTGCGGTTTTACATCACACCCATCGGGCGGGCGAGGGCAGCCCGTCACCGGAGCCGGGGTCGAGAATTGCCTGCGAGGTGCATGAGACGATCTCCGCACTCATCGATTTCGGCCGGCACAACTTCCTCTGGCGCTGGCGCACGCCTTGGGTGCTTCAGTGGCGCCGTGGGGTCCGGGGCATCGAGTATTCGACACTGTTTGTGCTTTCATCAGAGATATGTGACCATGCCGCCGTGATCGGTGAGAGCAAGGAAGATACCTCCCGGCTTAAGCGATTACGGATCATAACCCGGTCGTTTGCCACCGATGCCCGGAGGCTGCTGATGCTGGAACGATTCGCCATGAGCCGCGGCCCATTAAGTCCGTTAAAAATCAGCGACCCGGAGATCAAAGCGCTGCGAAAAGAGCTGTTTTCCAGCACGCGGCGCTGCGGCGGGCGGTACCGCGAGATAGTGGAGCTGATGGACAGAGTTCTGCTGCCAATGTTAAAGAAGGAATAAACCGGGAAGCGGCGCCTGACGGCGGCGTGAAGTGAGAAACTCGAAGGGGCGCACGGCTTCAGCCGTGCGCCCCGTTTTAAACAAGTCAATCGCGCAATTCCGCTTACCAGGAAGCCGCCTTGTTTTCTTCCACCAAGCCGACGAAGCCGCTGTAATCAACTTCCTTGACGCCGTCGATCAGTTTTTCAATTCCCCGGAGGGCAACATCCTCCTTAAGCACATAAACGTCGTGTTTTGCCATGATCTCCTTCATCCGCGCTTCCAGCGCAGAGCCGGCCAGGGCTCCGTAGATGCCGTCCTCATAAAGCAGAATCGGCGATCCATCCGATGCATAGCGCAAACAGTCCTCCAGGCTGTTTGACTCAAAAGGAGACTTGTTAATCATGTGAAGCATGGTCCTCCTTTACATTTCTGTCAGTTAATCAGCGGGCGACCTGCTGCTTAAAAGATCATAGTATTGCGCTGATCTTCCATCATCTTGTCAACCTGATCCGCGGCAATGACTTCCGGCTGGATGATCAGATCGTCCAGAGTCAGGCCGCGCGCCTTGAGCGAGTCGCCGTCGATATAGAGCTTTTCGACGTCATAAACCGGCTCCAGCGCCTTGAAAGTAGGCGAGAAGTCCTTGATGCCGGTGGCGGCGTTGTCCATTCCCTTCTTGAGCGCCAGGACACCGTCATCGATGAAGAGGACCGTCAGATCCTGCTCGTAGGCGGCCATCATCACCACATTTTCCAGTCCTTCAAAAGAATAGATACTCCCGTACGGAGCGGTACGAAAGACAACCATAAGTTTCGCTGCTTCATCATTCACTCTTGCTCACCTCTTTCCTAAGCTCTGAAGGTTACCAGCCGGTCGGCCTCGATCGCGAGGTCGGTCAGCATCCCGAGACCGCCAATCTTGAAATTCTCGGCAACGACTTCATCAACGATGCCGCGTCGTTTGGCGGCGGCGACGCAGACGATGTACTCGATGCCGTGCTCCTTGGACAGATCCGTCCACCGCTCCTGAATATGACGATCATCTCTTTGGACATCCATCAGTTTTGTGGCATTAAGAACGCCATCCTGATAAAAGAAGACGCGAGAAATCTCGTGGCCTTTCTCGACGGCGGCCTTGGCGAAATTGTAAGCGCTGTCGGATGCCTCGTGCTGATATGGTCCTTCCAGAATCAAAATACCGAATTTCACAGCCCATCACTCCTTCCTGAAAAAGATTGCCGGGGTTGGCGCGCAGATTGTGCGAACCTTAAAAGACCACTTGAGCCCCCACATCACACCCCGCGCTATCGTATAGAGGCAGCGGAATATTGTCAAATTCGGAGCTTCTTTGGCGGCGCGGGGATTTGTCGAAAAAGAGCTCGAAAGTGAAAACTTTGAACCTGGAACCGGCGGTTTACATCCCCATCTCGATGTAGCCGCAGGGGCAGCAGTCGGCGCAGACATGGCAGCCGATGCATTTGGTGTAATCAGTGAACATGATCTGGCCCACCGGCATCTTCATGTCCCGGCTGATAGCGTGCGTGGGGCAATTGACCCGGCAGCGATCGCAGGTAAAGCAGAGTCCGCAGCTCATGCAGCGGTACGTTTCCTCGGTGGCCCGCTCCCGGGAGAGTGGCAGATTTACCTCCTCAAAACCGGCGACGCGCTCGGCGTCCGGCAGCTCGCCCGCCTCATGGCGGGAAGCGGCGGCATAAAAATCGAGATCGATCCGGTCGTAATCAATCGGCTTGCGCGGGTGCGGCTCCTTGTATTCAAAACCGCGCAGGTAGGCGTCAATGGCGCGGGCAGCCTTGCGGCCGCGGCCCACGGCCATCGTGGCAACACCGGCCTTGATCAGATCGCCGCCGGCAAAGACGCCGGGAGTGCCGGTCCACCCGAAAACCCCGGCCTCAATGCGGCCCGACTCGCCCGTCAGCGCGCTCATCCCTGTCAGATCGGCCCGCTGTCCGATAGCGGCCACGATCGTGTCTGCTTCCATGTCAAACTCCGATCCCGGAACCGGCACCGGCCGCCGGCGGCCGCTTTCGTCAAGCTCGCCGAGCTGCATCCGGATGCAGGTAAGGATCAGGCGGTGGGCGGCTCCCTCTCCCGCCGGGCGGATCTTTTCCGGCGCCGCCAGAAAGTCCAACTTGACACCCTCGTGGATCGCACCTTCAACCTCGGACTCCAGCGCCGGCATCTCCGCCTGCGTCCGGCGGTAAACCAGGCCGACTTCGGGTCCCAGTCTCAGGCAGACACGCGCAACATCGACGGCCGAATTGCCGCCGCCGATAACAAGCACCCGCGATCCCAGCTCAAACTTCTCACCGGCGTTGAGCAATTTGATCAGGTCGATACCGGGCACGACGCCTGTCAGCTCCTCGCCATCGATATTTAACCGGATTCCTTCCCGCAGCCCCAGCGCCACGTAGACCGCGTCAAACACCTGGCGGAGGCCGTCCAGACTGACGTCCCGCCCCACCATCGTGCCCGGCCGGAACTCGACTCCTTCCATATCAATAATCCGCTGGACTTCCCGCTCGATTATCCCGCGCGGCAGCCGGTAGAGGGGCAGCCCGTACCTGAGCATGCCGCCCGGCTCGGCGTCGGCTTCAAGGACCGTCACCGGATAGCCGCGCCTGGCGAGCTGATAGGCACAGGAAAGGCCGGAAGGGCCGGAGCCGATAACGGCGACCTTTTTGTCCTTTTTCTTGTACGTGAGTTTCCGCAGCTTCAGGCCGCGCTCGAGGCCGTGATCACCGATATATCGCTCCAGGCTGTGGATTGCGATCGGCTCATCCTTGTGGCCGCGATTGCACGCATCCTCGCAGGGATGGGGACAGATGCGGCCGTGCACTGCCGGGAACGGGTTATGATCGGTCAGAATGTACCACGCTTCATCCAACGACTCCTCATGCGAACGGCCAAACTGCAGCGCTTGGGCGATCTCGGTCAGGTAGCCGCGGGCATCCTCGCTGCTGGGGCAGGCGCCCTTGCAGGGCGCCTCGCGCCGGACATATACCGGGCAGCTGAGCCCGTCGCGGTCATAAACGGGGTAAGCCTCGGAAGGATCCGGGGTTTTGACATGAACTGTCTGCAGGCTGCGTTTGCCGGCGCTCATGACGGACAGCCCGCCGAAAACAAAGTCTGGAATCTCCCGCCATCGCCAGGCCGGCTTGCCGCGAGCCGCACACCCCATTGCGTTTCTTTCACACTACAACCTGACATGTGAAGAGGTGTTGAACGTTGTCCGCGCCCACCGGTAGTTGTCAATGTGATATTTGGTGAACTCGAAACCGGTCAGGTCGAAAAAGTTCTTCCAGCCAATCCGGTCGATCCATTCGCCGACGCGCTCAAACTCGCGGGCGCCATCCTTGTAAGCGTTAAGCAGGCGCTTAAGAGCGTCGCCTACCTCCGGCCAACGGGGCGGATTGTTAGGCAGTCCGATGGCAGCCAGTTTCATGAACGCCGGGCCGCTACGGGTGTGCGAAGATTTGCCTCCCACCCAGATCGAGAGGGTGTCGGTGTCGCCGTCCCTGATCTCGATGGCGGGGCATTGGGCATGGCAGGCGCCGCAATACATACACTTTTCTTCAATCACCTCAACAGTGTCATGGCCGTCTTTCCGGTCGGGCCGGATCGCCATCACCGGACAGATAGCAATCACTTTCGGCAGCTCGCATCTGCCCACCATTTCGTGGTCAATCACGGGCGGGTGGTGATGCTGCAAATTAATGGCGATGTCGGTCTGGCCGCCACAGTTGATAGTGCAGCAGGAAGTTGATATTTTTACTCGCTGGGGGAAATTTTCGTGCGTAAATTCCTCGTAGAGCATGTCCATAATGGATTTGACCACGCCGGAGGCATCCGTATTGGGAAGATTGCAATGCAGCCATCCCTGCGTATGGATGATGTTGTGCACGGAGCGGCCGGTGCCGCCGACGGGAAAGCCAAGCACCTTTTCGATCTCATCGATGAGCGGCTGCACCTCCGCCTCGGTTTCTACCTGAAACTCAACATTATTGCGGCTGGTGAAGCGCAGCCGTCCCTGGCAGAATTTGTCCGCGACATCGCAGATCCGCCTCAGCAACCGGGCGCTCATCAGCCGCGGCGAGCCGGCGCGAACGGTAAACAGGTTGTCGCCGCTCTCGGCCTCATGGACAAAGACGCCCGGCCGGATGTCCCGGTGTCCGGTCCAGCGGCCATAATTCCGCTGCATCGACGGGTGCAGATAGGGCTCGTAATCGGGAGCGCCGTTGTCTCTCGGCGCCCGGGGCTTGATCGGGCTCACCTCATTCTCCTTGTCTTTAAGCTTCCGCTTCCGGTCCTTCCGGCTCGCGGTTAAGCACGTTGGCCGCCTTGTGTGGCTCCCCTTCGATGCGGGGGGCCGTATATTCCTCAAACTTGATGTAAGGATTGCTGCGCGGCTGCCTCACCATCTGTGGATTCGGCTCGAGGCCAACGCCATCGAGGAAGGTCCCCAGCCCGACACGGTCGATAAATTCGCCGACCCGCTCGTGCTCGAGGCCGTGCTCGCCCCAGAAATCCCAGATTCGCTCGACGATGGCGCAGAACGTTTCGTAATCCTCATCAGTCTCCAGTTTGAGAAACGGAACCAGGGCCGAAGCAAGCATGTCGCCGTTGCGCACGGTGCGTTTGCCGCCGATGAGCAGGGTAACGCCACGATCGTTTCCCGGCGCCAGGGCGCCATGCATCACGTTGATGCAGTGCATGCAGCGAACGCAGTTACGATCGTCAATCTCCATCCGGTCGCCTACCAGCCGCATGCAGAGCGTCGGGCAACGCGAAGTGACATTGCCGATCACCCAATCTGCCCCTTTTCCCGCGACGAACTCCTCAACCACTTCCTGATTAATTTGAATGTTGTCGCGCCAGGTGCCGATGACCGGCATGTCCGAACGCGAGGTGGCGTTAGAGCAGTCATTGGCGCATCCCGACAGCTTGAATTTGTATTTGTAGGGAAACTCCGGCCGGTGCAGATAACCGATGTACTTGTCCGTCAGATACTTGGTCAGCTTCAGCGTGTCATAACATGACATCTCACAGCGCGCCGGCCCGATGCAGCAGGGAATGGTCCGCATGCCATTGCCGGAGCCGCCAATATCCCAGCCGTCTTCCATGAGCACCTCGGCGGCTTCGAACAGCTTCTCATTGTCGTATCCGAGCAGGAGGATGTCGCCGGTCATCCCATGCAGTTGGAGGATGCCGGCGCCGTACTCTTCACTGATGTCCGCCAGCTGCCTGAGCGCCGCGGTCGAGTAGACAAAGGCCGGGGGCTCGATCACCCGGATCGTGTGAAACTGGGCCACATCCGGAAGCTTGTCGCCCAGATTGGAGTAACGGGCGATGACACCGCCGCCGTAGCCGGCTACGTTGAGGACAGTGCCGCGCCAGAAGTCCCAGCGGTTTTCATAAGATTCCTCCAGCTGCTCAAGCAACTGGTTCAACTTCGGGTTGCGCTGCGCCTGATCCTTGAGATCCTTGACAAAGCTGGGCCAGGGACCTGTTTCCAGCTCGTCAAGCAGCGGCAGCTTCAGCTCATCTGACACAAATTCTCCTTTCGTAAAACTCCTGCAAGCTGCGTCGAGTTGCCTTGATGCGTGGGAGATGTCCGAATTTTAACCGGTATTAGTGCTTTTTAAACTGGTGCAACAACTTGATCCAAGTTCAAAGTTCAAAAAATTTTTCAGTCATAAAATCAGAGGGGAACAGGTTTGACGAAATTTATCCGGAGCGAAGCCGAAGCGAGGCACCAATATCTGACATCCGGCTCATGAGGACGCCGCCTATGGCATTTGCAGCCAACCGTAGCAGAACGAATGGGGCGCGGCCTGCGCAGGCCGCGCCCCATGAGACTACCCGATTGTTGCTGCTTTTACCCCATGTCAATATAGTTGCAGGGGCATTCCTCGGCGCACTTGGAGCAGCCGACACAGGAGTCGAGATAGAACTTGTAGTACTCGTGCTCGTGCGTGCGATTCTCGGGGAGCACCTTCTTGATCGCGTTGTACGAACAGAACGAGTAGCAGTTGCCACAATCAAAGCACATGCCGCAGCTCAGACAGCGCTTGGTCTCTTCGAGGGCAACCTCATCCTGGAAGGTGGAGACGACCTCGGTGAAATTACTCTTGCGTTCATCCGGCGACAGCGCCGCTTTCTGAGCCCGGTCGGCCGGCTGGTAATACGAAGCAGCCATATTATCGAACTTAACCACCTTCGCCGGGTACAGTTTGGGCATCTCCTCGCCGCGGACATAGTAGTCGATCGCTTCAGCAGCCTTGCGGCCCAGGCCAATCGCTTCCGTAACCGTGCCCAGATGATTTGTGACATCGCCGCCGGCATAGACTCCCTCTTCGGAGGTCTGACCGGAAGCCTCATCCACGGTGATCCAGCCCCTCTCGTCCTTGAACGCCTCGATGCCGCCGAACTGCGGCCCCTGGCCGATCGCCGGCAGGACCATGTCGGCCTCGATGATAAACTCGGAGCCTTCCACCGGCTCCGGCCGCCGCCGGCCGCTGTCGTCCGGCTCGCCCAGTTCCATCTTGATGCACTTCAGACCCGTAACCTTGCCGCCGTCGCGGACGACCTCAACAGGTGCGGCCAGGTACTCGATGTGAATGCCCTCAGCCTCGGTGTCCTCGATCTCCTCTTCCTCAGCAGGCATCTCGTCACGGGTACGCCGGTACACGATCTGGGGCTCCGCGCCCATCCTGAGGGATGCGCGGGCCGCGTCTACGGCGCTGTTGCCGCCGCCGATGATCAGGACCTTCTTGCCCTTGACGTCAACAGCCTCGCCGCTGTTAACCATATTGAGAAATTCAACGGCGTTCATGACGCCTTCGCCCTCTTCACCGGGGATGCCGAGGTTCCAGCCCTCGTGCGCGCCGATACCGAGGAAGACGGCGTTATAGTCTTTCTTGACGTCGTCAATCGAAACATCAGCGCCAACGCGCGTGCTGTACTTGATCTCGACGCCCAGTGCTTCCAAAGCCGCTACTTCGGCGTCCAGAATCTCTTCTGGCAATCTGTAGCTGGGGATGCCGTAGCGAAGCATGCCGCCCGACTTCGGGAACGCCTCGAAAATCGTCACGGGATAGCCGCGGCGGGCCAGCTGAAACGCACAGGAAAGTCCGGCGGGACCGGAACCGATGACCGCCACTTTTTCAGCATGCGCCTCGCCTTCGAGTTTCTCGTGCGCCAGTTTGCTGCTGATGCCAAAGTCGCCGATAAAACGCTCGATCTGGTTAATTGAAAGAGCCTCATCCTTATACTGCCGGTTACAGTCCGTCTCGCAGAAATGCGGGCATACACGGCCCAGGACCGCCGGCAGCGGGTTGGTCTGGGTCAGCACGCGCCATGCCTTCTCGGTGGCGGCGGCCATATCCATCCCGTTATCCTCGCCCTGCGCAATCGACGTCAGGAAACCGCGAATGTCATTGTCGCTGGGACAGGCATTCTGGCAAGGCGGAATCTTGGCGACGTAGCTCGGCCGGAGGTGCGAACCCTCACGGCCACGGCTGTAAGTCGCCGCGCCGATCTCTCTTTTTCTTATCTTTAATACTACCGCCATATGGTTCTCCTTTGGTTCACGGGCGCTTGCCCACCAATTGCTTCGACGCGGACGAGCCGCTCCGGATTCAGCCTTGGAGTCAGCCCCTGCGATACCTTTCGATTACTGATTTTCTGCAGCTTCCTTATGTGGCAGCTCGATGGAACTGCCGCCAAAGTAGCCGTAAACCGTGCGCCCGGAATCCATCAAAATCTTGATGGCGGCCTTGACATCGGCGCGATTGACCTGGTCGCCATACTTGGCGGCCATGGCCTTCTGCAAATCGCCTGCCTTGACCTTTTTCTGCCCGGCGTTCTCAGCTACAATGGCGTAGCAATCTTCTGCCAGCTGCTCAACCGTTATATCCGCCATCCCAGAACCTCCTCCTAGTACCTGTTTTGAACGGACCTGTTGTAAGTCGTGCCCGCATGACGGAAATCATCAAGATGGTACTTAGTGAATTCAAGGCCGGTCAGATCGAAGAATTTCGGCCAACCGATGCGGTTGATCCACTCGCCGACACGCTCAAACGGCTTGGCGTTGGCGGCATAGACATCGACGATCTTCTTGACCGTTTCCGTTACTTCCGGCCAGCGAGGCGGATTGTTGGGAATGTAAGGCACGGCCAGCTTCGTGAACATCGGCTCAGTACGGGCGTTGGAAATCTTGCCGCCGACCCAGATGGAGACGCCGTCGTTCAGCGGGTCCGCCAGCGGCATTGCCGGGCAGACCGTGAAGCAGTTGCCGCAGTACATGCATTTTTCCTCATCCACCTTGACCG
>JACWAM010000105.1 GCA_014874265.1 Thermoleophilia bacterium
GTAACGACTAAATGCGAGGGATAACTAACAAGATGAAGGGTAAGTACATGCGAAAGATAGCCCTAGTAACGCTGATTGCGCTTCCGGTTGTTTTGTTGCTGGCATTCGCGACCTCGGCTTATGCTCAGGTTGATCCGCTTAGCGGTGTCGCCATCGGAGCCTACACGCCAGGCAGCGGTCTGGTTTCCGGCCAGCTCAACAACAGCAATGGCGACGTTGCTCCGCACGGCAATTACAGCCTGCTGGATCCAAGCGCGGCCTATGCCGCCAGCGCGCAGTATGGCGCCAATCAGAACGCGACTGATTTCTGCCTCCAGTGCCATATGGTGCACGACGCCGAGGGCGACTACGCCCTCATGCGCGAGCAGACAGTGACTCAGACCTGCGCCACCTGCCACAACGTCTTCGGCCACAGCCCCACGGGGCAATGGACAAGGCCACGGCTGGTTAACTGGAATGAGGATCCGAACGAGGTCCAGCCCACAACCGCCATCGTAGGCGCTTACAAGAACGAGACGGCGGGGGGCGGCGCCGGCCCGCAAAGCGAGCACGGCCTGGGCGTCATCCTGGACAAAAACGGCAACGTTGTTCCCGGAGCCGAAGGCAGGGCCGGAGCGGATGACATCGCCGGCGAGTGTGATACCGACGCTTCCCGAGGCGGCACCACTGACGGCGGCCAGCGGACCAACTGCTCCAACCTGCTGAAGGTGATCTCGCCGGCCAGCTATGCGGCGGGCCTGACCAACTTCGGCGTTAACGCCGGCGGCCCCATCTACAGCGGCCAGGAATCGAACCAGTTTGCGGCCACCAACGGCCTCTACTGCGCATCCTGCCACTCGGTGCACGGCTCGCTCCAGGCCGACCCAAGGACGATGACGTCGTACCAGAGCTGTTATGTCGACGACGAAGGCGTCTACCGGGCGGTCGGCGCCGAATCACCGCTGCCGAGCGGCAAGACCCTGACCAACTGTCCGACGTCATCGCTGGGCAGCTTCGGCAAGCAACTGGTGTCTACAACGGGGCTCAGCAAAAGCACATCCGGCCACCCGCACGTGGTGTTCCCGGACCGCCTGCTTTCCAACATGCCGAACCACTCGTTGTATCAACCGATGAACAATGAGTTGGCGTCAGCGTCAAACGGCGATACCGTGAATCCCAACTATCCTGCCACCAGCCCGTTCAAATATAATCCGCGGCCTGCAGAGACGTACAACGAGTTCTGCATGACCTGCCACACGATGAAGAACGACTCGGCTCAGGCAGATGTTGCGCAAAATGGCGGTATCGATCCGGATCCGACCCAGCCGCACAACCATCCGCCTCTGTGCGTTTCCTGCCACGGAGCGCCGGGCGGTGGATCGTACGGCCAGCAGGGCAACGGCAATGGCTATGTCAATGACTTCCCGCACAGCAGCGGCAATGAGAAGCTCTTGACGCAAAACTCGGACAAGCTCTGTCTGGGATGCCATTCGCCCGCCAACGGTCAGCCTGATGAGGCCGGCCAATATGGTGGCACCAATACGTATGGTGGCACCTACGACAACGGCGCCGGCAACCACCTGCCGTAAATCGGACTTGGTTGTTTCGGGCTGTTTTTGTACTGGTACTACATGGGGAGGCATCCACAGGATGCCTCCCCATACCGAGAAAGAAATTTTTTCCTAAACACAAGAGCGGTTTTTTTCCCACGAAAAACAAACTGACAGCAGTTTTTCTCCTCGGCCTTGTCTCCCTGGTAATCGCTTCCTGCGGCTCCGGCGCCCAGGCCGGCACTGGCACCTCGACCCAGAATTTTAGCGAACTGCATTCGGCCAGCCAGGAACAGCAGAAGCGTATCCTTACGGACGTGAACGATGACCTTAAGATGGTAGCGGCAGTCACCACCAATCCTGCCGGTTTTTCCCAGGCGCTGACCGGATCTGCGCTGGACGGCCAAAAGAAAGAGTTTGACCAGGACATGGCCAAGGGCCGCTACCGCAAACGGGATTACCGAAATGTGAAAATCGTTTTTGAGGGTTATAATAAACCGATTGCTGAGTTGGCCCTGGAATTTGATGATTATGGCTACTATGTTGACGCCAGGACGGGCGCCAAGCTGAGCCAGCCTACAGGCGGGCATCAAAAAATTGACCTGGCGGTCAAAGAAGATGGCGGCCGCTGGAAAATTCAGCGCCTGCTGGCGCCCAGCAATGCCAAAACGCCGACAAACCTTTCCCCGAATATCTCGACAACCGGGCAGTAGAAAATGATCAGGCCGAATTATAAGGGCATTTGTCACGCCATCCTGAGCGGCGGAGTCCCGAAGGATCCCGGTGTTTTCGGATTGAGATTTTTAGGAGCTCTTCGAGTGCCGCACGATGACAACGGTTTGCTGAAACTGGAGTGCTGACTTGTCAAAGTTAATGAATATTGTCATAGCCCTGGTAATCATCGGCATTTTCGCCGGCGGTGGATACCTGGCCTACCTTTACATCCGTCCACCCGAAACCAAGAGCGCGCTGGACCTGGACCTGGAGAGCTGGCAGAACCGGGTCAAACAGGATCCCGGCAACGCCCTTTTCCGCGCCAACCTGGGAGTTACCCTGATCCAGAAGGGCCAGTTCGACAAAGCGATCCAGGAGCTGCAGGCGGCCCTGAACATTGATCCGACCTCCTTCACTTACATGGATTCCCTCGGTGACGCATACCGCCTGGCGGGCCAGCCGGACAAGGCCATCGATGAGTACAAGCTGGCGCTGGCGAAATATCCGGCCGGGAACAAGTACCCGGACGCCTACAAGATTGCCGATCTTTTGTTCAACGACAAGCACGATATCAGCGGCGCCCTCAATTATGTTCAGCAGTCAATTACCGATAACGGCAACATCTGGAACAGCCTTTACCTTTATGGCGAGATCCTTGAGCGGCAGGGAAAGCCTGCCCAGGCCAAGCAGGAGTATGAAAAGGCGGCGGAATTTAACGGCAGCGACCCGGGCGTGCAGACAGCCCTGAAGCGAATGCAGACAGCAAAGGCCTAAATCGATTTTTGGAGCGCGAAATGGAGTTCGTAGAAATTCTGAAAGAACATAAGAAAAAACTGATAGTGATCGCCATCCTGTTGATCATTTTGGCTATCCTCCTTTTTCTGCTGGCGAGGAAAAGGGCCGAATCGCAGATTGTCACTTCGGGCTTCACCTTTGTCGGTTCTATCAACGGGCTCCATACCCCCTTGGGCGTGGCCACTGACGGGCATGAGAACATCTACGTCAGTGATACGGGCGCGGGCCAGGTGACCGTCTATAATCGCGACGGGGACAAAAAATTCACTATCAATAACACTAAAGACGAGGCGGGCAAGCCGCTTAAGTTTAACGGCCCTTACGGAATTGCCGTTGATGACGTCCACAACAAGATGTACGTCTGCGATTACACCTGGCGCGGGGTGCGCGTCCTCGATAAAGACGGCCATTTTCTTTACAACCTGCCGAAGGATCCGAAAACCAATCTTAAAAATAACCCCAATTTAGGCTTTGAGCCTTACGGCGTTGCTGTGGCCGGCGACCGCGTCTTTGTCTCCGGCCAGGACGGCCTCTTCATCTTTGACTCAAATGGCAACTATATTGAGCACTTAGGCACTTATGGCAAAGGCAAGGGCCAGTTTCAGTTTGCCGACTCCGTTGCTGTTGATCCCAGGACAAAAAACGTCTTCATGGCAGACACTCTTAACAGGCGCATTACCTGTCTGACGATGGACGGAAAAGTACGCTGGATCCTTGGAAGCCCGGACAAAAACGGCCGGGTCACCAGCCCCCTGCAGCTGCCGCGCGGCATCGCGGTTGGCCCCGACGGCCTGGTTTACGTATCCGATACCTTTGCCCAAAAAATAATTGTCCTGGATCAAAACGGAAATCTGAAGTCGGAGTTCGGCAACCGGGGCGTCCAGGACGCGGAGATCAATTTCCCCGAAGGGATCGCAATTACATCAACGCGGCGCATGTACATTGACGACCGCGAGAACAACCGCGTCCAGATCTGGCAACTGGCCGATCCGCTCCCCGCCGCCACTACGAAAGATGTGACGGATTTTGCCAAGGATTTAAAGAAATATTAAGGAGCCGATAGCTGGAGCTTGACGGGAGGACGGCGCCGCCGCTCTCCCGGCGTCGTCTTGGTAATCCCTGCAAATCACGAGCATTGAGCAGGGGAAAATTTTGATTTATTGTGCTACAAATGTTATAATTGTCACAAATCAGGCGCGGACGAAGTTTGGGGGCTGGGCATAAGGGATGCTGGTCATTCGGCACATCCAGAAGGCAGGTTATCTGAAGGTCGTGTTTGCCGGGCTGGCGTTTGTGCTGGTAATTTCGCTGGGCCTTTTCTTTACCAACCGGGGCTCCGCCTCCACCACAATAGGCATCACCAACAATTCCACCGGCGGCGACTGCGCTACGGTCGGCTCCTGGAACGCCACCACCGAGACCTGCACGCTTACTACCGACCTGACCTTCCAGGGCAGCAACGGCTTCCAGGTCTCCGCTAGCGGCATTACCCTGGATGGAAACGGCCACTCCATCGCCGGCAGCAACCAGAGCGACGGCGTCGTTGTCCAGAACGTCACCGGCGTCACCGTAAAAAACCTGACCATCCAGAGTTTTGACACCGGTGTCTATCTGAGCAGCGCCGGCAGCATCACGCTTGCCGGCGACACTTTTGCGGGCAATGTCTCATATGGCGTCAATTTTGTCTCTTCAAACAGCAACACCGTTTATCACAACAATTTCATCAGCAACGGCATCCAGGCGCAGGCAAGCGGTAGCAACAACTTTTTTAACCTGGCGTCGCCCACCGGCGGCAACTACTGGAGCGGCTGGACTTCACCAGACACGGACGGCGACGGGTTTGTTGACATCCCCTACGCCTTTACGGGAGGCCAGGACAACCTGCCCTTTACAACACAAAACGGCTGGATTGACACAACCACGCCGGTGGTGACAAACATCCAGCCATCCGCCAGCGTCGTTGTCAGCTCCGTCATCGTCGGCGCCAGCTACAATGATCCGGGCCTTCACCCGAGCGGCATTGATCCCGCGTCCGTGACTGTTGCCCTCGACGGCAACGTCCTTCCCAATTGCAGCGCCACGGTCACCGGCGTTCACTGTCCGGCAAGCAACCTGGGCGTGGGCCTGCACACAATCACGGTGACGGTGAAGGACATGGCCGGCAACTCCAGCGGCGCTGCCAGCGGCGGCTTCAGCGTAAATGACATTCAGGCTCCCGCCGTCACCGGCGTGCAGCCATCCGGAGCAATCACCGCCAGCTCCGCTGCCGTCAGCGTTTACTACAGCGACCCCGCCCCGGCCAGCGGCATCAATCCCTCCTCGGTCTCTGTTACCCTGGACGGGGCCGCGATCAGCGGCTGCGCTGTCACGGCGGCCAGCGCCAGCTGCAACGTCTACGGCCTGGCGGTAGGGCCGCACACAATCCGCGGCTCTGTCAGCGACAACGCCGGAAATGCCAGCTCCATTAACGGCAGCTTTAGTGTCGGCGACAGCACGCCGCCAGTGATAAGCTCCGTCCAGCCTTCCAGCAGCATAAATACCAGCTCCGCCGCCGTCAGCGTTTACTACAGCGACCCCGCCCCGGCCAGCGGCATCAACACCGCTTCGGTCTCGGTGACTCTGGACGGAAGCCCCGTAAGCGGCTGCACCGTCACGGCTGCCAGCGCCAACTGCCCGGCTTATAATCTTGCCGTTGGAAGCCACGTCATTGGCGGATCGGTATCTGACAACGCCGGCAACCGGACGGCCATCAGCGGCGGCTTCAGCGTCGTTGATAATGCGCCGCCGGTGATAACTAGCGTAACGCCGACGGGCGCTGTCTATTCGTCCGCCGCCGGCATCAGCGTCAATTACTATGATCCTGCCCCTTCCAGCGGCATCAACACGTCTGCGGTTGCCCTCATCCTGGATGGAAAGGCGCTCAGCGGCTGCGCTGTCACGGCGGCCAGCGCCAGCTGCAACGTCTACGGCCTGCCGCTGGGAACGCACGCCATCTCCGGCTCGGTGGCCGACAAAGCCGGCAACGTGGCCCGGGTGAGCGGCAGCTTTACCGTCACCGACAACGTCAGGCCGGTTGTAACCAGCGTCATCCCCACCGGGCCCCGCTATTACAGATCTGCCAGCATCAACGTCTACTACACTGATCCTGTCGGGCTCGGACCCAATCCGGCGCCTGCCGGCGGCATCAATCCCTCCTCAGTCTCTGTTAGCCTGGACGGGGCCACGCTCAGCGGCTGCGCTGTCACGGCGGCCAGCGCCAGCTGCAATGTTTACAGCCTCGCGGGGGGCATGCACCTGATCGGCGGACATGTGTCTGATAATGCCGGCAACACAAATATCATTTACGGGGCTTTTTACAACGGCTACTCCAGGGACACAACCCCGCCGCAGATTACAATCACCAGCATGCCGCCCAGCACGGCGGCAATCGACGTTTACTATTCCGACAGCGAAAGCGGCGGCGCGGGGATTGATGCGTCTTCGGCCGTGGTCGCCATCGACGGCGGCATCATCAGCTGCAGCGTCACCAACAGCCAGGCAAGCTGCCCGGTGCCGCAGCAGTCGCTTGGCTCCCACGAAGTTGACGCCTACGTGTCGGACAATGCCGGTAACTGGCAGAAGGCGACCGCCGGCTTTAGCGTCACCGACAATGTGGCTCCCGTGATCAGCAACCTCCAACCGGCGGGGACGGCCGGCGGCTCCAGCACGGTTATTTCAGCAGGGTTTTACGATCCGGCGCCTTCCAGCGGCATTGCCTCGGTGTCTGTTTACCTGGACGGCGCGGCGCTCAGCGCCTGCAATGTTGACAAGAGCGCCGGGACGGTTGGCTGCCCCGTCCAGGGACTGGCGCTCGGATCTTCCCATACATATACCGTCACAGTCGCCGACAACGCCAGCAACTCAAGCACTGCCACCGGCTCTTTCACCGTCCAGGACCTGACGCCGCCCGTGATAACCGGCATTTCCCCGGCAGGCACGGTCAATCCGGGAAACGTAGTCGTCAGCGCCGGTTATTACGACCTTAACGACCCGAACCACATCTCCAGCGGCATTGATATTTCTTCGGTGGCGGTGCAGCTGGATGGCAAGCTGTTGCTCGGCTGCCATGTAACTGCTTCCAGCGTTAGTTGCCCAGCTTATGACCTTGCGCCCGGCTCATCGCCTCACGCAATCGGCGTCTCGGTGAAGGACAACGCCGGCAATTCCGCCACCATGAGCGGCAGCTTCACGATTCAGGACACGCTGCCGCCAGTTATTACGAGCATCAGCCCGTCAGGGTCCGTCAGCCAGGCGTCCATACCTTCTCCCTGGAACGTGGAGATTTCCTACCAGGATGTCGGCTCCGGCATGAATGCCTCGTCTGTGGTGGTTAACCTGGACGGCCGGAAGATGGCCGGCTGCACGATTGACGCCGGCAGCGCCAGCTGCCCCATCCCGGCCGCCAACCAGGGACTGGGGCTGCACTCCATCAGCGGCTACCTGAGCGATAACGCCGGCAACCAGGCCCAGATTGTCGGCAACTTCATGATTACGCCGGCGCTGAGCACCGTCTCGCCTCACGGCGGCTACAGCTCCACCACCAATGACTGCAACCTCTGCCATGAGATGCACGGGGCCGACAGCGATTACAGCCTCGTCAGGGAGTCCACCGTTACCCAGGTTTGCGGAACCTGCCACGGGCTCTTCGGGGCCCCGGTGGGCAACGGCACCTGGACGCCGGCGCCGCCGTCATTCAGCAGCAACACCAGCCTCGGCCAGGCGACGGTTTCGCAGTACGCCGCTTACACTGTTGACATGTCACAGATGACGGCCGGTCAGATGGATGCCGTTCCCGGACACAGCCTCGGGGTAATGTACAGCGGCCAGGTCGTGCACAACAGCGACAGCATCCCCGATGGCAGCGGCCAGCTGCAGGTCATTTCTGACAGCGGCTCGATTTACAGCGGCCAGCCGGCCAATGAATTTGAGGCGCTCCAGGGTTTAAGCTGCGTCTCCTGCCATACGCCTCATGGATCAACCAACATAACGCAAAGTTTTGGCGACCAGTTGACCGATACGGGATTCAAGCCTGTGACTGCCAGTATGATGTTAACCAACCGGCCAAATCATGTCAGTGCGCCGGTGAGAAGCTACAATGAATTCTGCGAAGCCTGTCATAATCAGGTCGGCGCCGCCAGCGACAGCAACCCGATTCACAAGCATCCGCCCCTGTGCGTCTCTTGCCACGGCGACCCCAGCAACGGCGCCTCCAGGGACTTCCCCCACACCAGCCCCAACGCCAGCCTGCTGATCACAGACACGGCCAACCTGTGCTCCCAGTGCCACGACCCGGCAACGCTGCCTTAAACAATTTAGTTCCGCTCACCGGATCAACCCGGTTATGACAATTCTGAACCGCTGCCTGGCGCCCGGCGCAGGCTCCGCGGAGAGAATCTGGGCGCAGGCGCGCCGGTTGACTTGAAAAGCTGCCATTCATGCTCGCCACCATTCTCTTTGATCACTTCAAGCAAACCTCCCTTGTTTACCGAAAGGAAATGTGGAAGGAAAAGTAGCTTTGGCCGGGCGCGCTATTTCGCGCCTACTTTTGGGGCGCTGGTAATTGGCTTCTTTCTTTCAGCAACAGTCAGACTATGTTTTATTCGTTTACGGGCTGGCGCTGTTCCGCCTGTTTTTGCTGGCCGCCTCTTTCTTTTTCCTGTTTGAGTTCGGCCGCCGGGGGCTCAAGCGGATGACTGGCAAGGGGCCCGGCCCCTGGGTCTATCTGCCGCTGGCGGCGGGGGCTTCTTCCGGCGTTTTCATCGGCGGCCAGTCCGGGGCAGGCGCCACCACAAGCTATGCTCTCGGCATCCCGGGTGGCCTGCTGGCCGCGTTTGTTTTGCTTTACTCAGCCCGGAGCGCGAAAAATGCCGGGGGATCGCAACGGCTTGCCGCCCTGGCTTTGGGGGCGTACTCGATCTCAACGGGACTGGTGGCAAGCGGTGCCGCCTTTTTCCCCGCCTCGGGAATAAACCAGGCAGCGTTTGCATCCGAATTTGGCATTCCGGTTCAATACCTGCAGGCATTCCTTCCCGTTCTATTGACCGCGTCCGTCTGGTCGTACTTTCAACGCACCCGGCCCCAACTGGAATACATTGTCAAGAGAAAGGTCAACGGCCTGGTGCTGGCAATTATGTTTGCGACCGTGCTCTTTGCCGGGTGGGTCTTGACGCAGCTGTTTGGCAGCAACCACATCGAGATGATGAAGAGCGATCTGACCAACCAGACTGCCGCAATCTCTGCCGCCATTGACGAGCACATCCAAAAAATAATAAAAAGCCAGGCCAACCCGGCCAGTGCGGACTATAAGGGGCAGGTGGCCGAGCTGAAGGTGCACCTGGCCGACATCCAGGAAGCGAATCCGCAGCTTCTTGGACTGATGATTTTCGAGAGCGCCGCAGGGCGGCTGCTCATGTCCAGCGGCCGGGTTTTGCCCCTGCCTGAGGACCCGGGGGGGCATGGACAAGCCAGCGCCAGGAGCGGCGGCCTTGCAACTGTATTCTCGGAGGGCGAGCCGGCAACTGATGGTCCCTACCTTCAAATTCCACGTCTTATCTGGTCAGCTATACGCCGGTCGCTAACCCTGTCACAGGGAAGACGACTGCGGTTGTCGCTACTGAATTTGACTCAATGCATTTTGACTCCATGACTGTCGTCTACAGGCTGTTGCCCATTAGCATCACCGTGTTTGTCTTGCTGATCATGGCAGGCGCCTACGTAACGCGGCAGAATCTGGCGGAAAAGGCGGAGACCCTGGAGAATGCCAAGAAAAGATTTTCCGATCTTACCCACAAGGCGGTCATGGAGCGCCGCTGGGAGGTCGGTTTTGAGGACGACTTTGTGCCAACCTGCTGGAAAGAGAAAAAGTGCGGCAAGACCGATTGCCCCGTTTACGGGAAAAAACACGTCCGCTGCTGGCTGGTCGCCGGCACCTACTGCCGAGGCCAGGTCCAGGGCCAGTTTGCCCATAAGCTTGGTGACTGTTCCAAATGTGAAATTTACCAGGAGGCAACGCACGGGCCGGTAAGCGAGATCGGCGAAAACTTCAACACCCTCATGTGGTCGCTTAGGGAAAAGGAAGACCTGCTCAAGGCCGCCAATGATGGGCTGGAAAAGCAAAACCAGGAGCTGAAGGAGCTGCACCGGCTTGCCGAGGAGCGGGCGGATACCGACGGGCTTACCGGCCTGAAGAATCACAGCTATTTTCAGCAGCGTCTGCTTGAGGAAACTGACCGGGCGCGGCGCTACGTCCGGCCGCTTACCCTGATCATGCTGGACGTGGACAACTTTAAGGAAGTAAATGACAGGTTCGGCCACCAGAATGGAGACCTTCTCCTAACCATGGTGGCCAGCATCCTGCAAAGCGAGATCCGCGATGTTGACCTGGCCGCCAGGTATGGCGGAGAGGAATTCATGGTTATCATGCCGGAGGTCACCGGAAAGGAAGCCGTCAAGGCTGCAGAGCGGCTGCGCCGGAAAATCGAACAGCTTTACCGCGAAGTGGAACTGCCCGCGGTTATCACCGGCGACTGCGAAACTGAAGGGCTCGCCTTCCAGCCTGGAGGTCCGGTAGCTTTCTTCCGGGAAAATGACGCTGTCGGCAGGATTGGCATTGTTGGCGATGGCGACGCGATAATAGACACTCGAGGAAAGATTGAGGTTTTTTAGTTGCAGCTCGTAACGAGTCAAACCGGTGCTATTCAGAGTTGATGTATAAACCCCGGGAGCACCCCCATAATCAATTTCGACGTAGGCAGGAACATCCGTTTCGACAACAAGTATGGCTGAGTTTGGAGTCACGTTGGATACGGCGATGTTGAGGGCCTGGACTGCCGCAGCCGTCCCCGCTGCAACCAGCAATATCGTCAGGGAAAGCAGGAATGCCGAGGATAGCCCAAATAA
>JACWAM010000106.1 GCA_014874265.1 Thermoleophilia bacterium
CGCTCCGAGGGTGGCCGAATTGAGCGGATTGGGTGGCCGAAATGGCCGGAATGCGCACGAAGCCGAAGGGGCAGCTCAGAACGGCAAATTTTCCTGTCGCGTATCAGAGCTTTCGCTCTGGCAGGTGCTCAGCCAGGTTTGGTAAACCTCGCTGATGAACGCATGAAAGCACCAGAAGATAGGCGCGGCGGAGGCGATGCGGAACTGGCCCAGCGTGCCGCCGACGGTGGTGTGCAAGTGAATATGCCACGGATTGATTTCATTGCCTAGCGCATCAGCACTTTCGAATTCGCACAGATCCGGCAGCCTGAACCGGGGCGGCAATGGCATGCCGGGGTTCAGGTTGACCAGCGGTGGACGCTCGGTGCCGCTGTCCTCGGCTCTGACCACGCCAAATTCTTCCGGGATCGGATTGGCCGGATTCCATTCAGGCAGAGGCACAAACCGGCCGGCGCCCGCTGCTACCAGATAATCCTCCATCTTCCGGATATAGTCTCCGTGTCCAATAAAAGTCTTTTCGCCAAAGTGAACGATGCTTGTATGGACGGCAACCAGGTCATCGGTGAGATAAGGCAGCATCAGGCTAACCAGCGTGGCGCGCTCGTCCCCGCTAAGGCTGTTTAGCTCCCTGCGGCGGAATGTTTTGCTTGTCATGACAGCTATCTCGTAAGGTTTGTTTTCGTATCCGGCCATGATTCACAACCGATACTCGCTTTGGTCAAGCCGGTCCACCTCCGCAACTCTCCGGGCGAACCTCGCCGTAATCATGTTTTACCCAATTATCGACCGATCTTTCCCCGGATGAGGTCGACCGGCCGGCAATGCTGGACAGGTTCCGGGAGTCCAAGTCATATTTTTCGGGTAAAAGAAGGGCAAAGGAGCGACGATGAACCCGTTTGCGAAATTAAATCAGGATGTTCAGACCAAGATCGACAAGTTGGGTGATGCGATCATCGAGTTTGCCGAGGGGAAAAACAGCATCCTGAAAAGCAGGGCGTCAGATGCCGACAAAGCGGAGCAGATCAGCGCGGCCAGATCTTCCCTGGAACGCGCCATGGAAACCGTGTTTGGCAAGGGGGAAGGTTCAATCAGCCGGGATATCGAATGCACCGATGAAGTCTGCCGGCTGGACAAAGCCGCCGCAGCCAGAGCCAGCAAGGTTCTCGGTATCTGGCGCGAGGAGCTTCCCAATCTGAAGCAATTCCTGGAATACTGCGCCGCCATGATCGAAGAACACCCCGGCGACGCAACCCCTCAGGTGCGCAAAAGTCAGAAGTGTATAACGAAAGCCACAGTCGTGTTGGGAAAGATATCAAGCCGCATTGATAAAGAAGCCAATATGTGATGTCAAGCGCAGCATTAGCCCTTCTGTGTCTCCGTCAAAAGAGTCGGGATGGTAAAGAAAACAGTCGTTCCCTTCCCCGGGGTTGACTTAATCCAGATGCGGCCCCCGTGGCGTTCGACGACTCGCTGGCAAATGGCCAGCCCGACGCCGGTCCCGGGATACTCATCCCGTGTATGCAGCCGCTGGAAAATAATAAAGACTCGCTGCGCAAATTCAGGATCAATGCCGATGCCGTTATCAGCGACGGAAAAAATCCACTCATCCTTCTCCTGCCTGACGCCGATCTGAACGCGCGGCAACTCCTTCCCCCGGAACTTGATGGCATTGTTGATCAGATTCGACAAAAGCTGCGACATCTGGAATGGATCAGCGATGATTTCCGGCAGGGCGTCATGCTCCACTTCTGCGCCGCTCTCGGCAGTTGCCATCCCCAGGTCGCCGATGACTTTGTCAGCAATATAATTCATGTCAACTTTGGTAAATTCCTTGCCCTGGGTGCCAACGCGAGAATAAACAAGCATGTCATTGATCATCGCCTGCAGCCGGTCAGCGCCGTCCACGGCAAAATCGATGAAATCTTTCGCTTCGGTGACAAGCTTGGCCGCGTAGCGATCCCGCAACAGTTTGAGAAAAGATTCGATCGTGCGCAGCGGCTCTTGCAAGTCATGGGCGATCACGTTGGCAAGCTGCCTCAGGTCGGCGTTGGATTGTTCGAGAGAAACTTCGCGCTCCAGCAGCGCCCGGGTACGCTCCTCAACGCGCTGCTCGAGTTCGCTGGTCAGCCGCCCCAGTTTGACATTCGTCTCCTGAAACCCTCTGTGGGTCATTTCAAAAGGTGCCAGGCTTTCGGTAAAAAAGGTTAACGCCTGGCCTGCGCGGGAAATTTCCGTACCGCCATTTGCGGCTTCCATCTCCTCTGCCAGTGCTTCGTGATACATGGCCGCCAGATCCAGAACGCCAAAGCCGGATGAAATCGCCCGGCGGCCCACTTCATACGCACGCTCGAGCCCGGCTTCACCGGCGCCATTAAGATAATCTTTCAGGCTGAGAGTATATTCTTTGCTGAGATCGTCGAGCGTTTCCGCCATAAAGACCACCAACAACCGCCCAGTTTAATCACATAGGGTTTCTTAGTGAGGTTTGCTCGTTAAGCCCAGATACCGGGCGACGAGCACCAGCGCATCGGCATTTTCTTTACCCTTTTGCTCGAGAATATAATCGGCGACCGCCTGCACCGGTCCGTCAAAATCAAGGTCCTGATCAAAACCGCCGGTGATGCCGTCACTGGTAAAAATGAGGATATCACCCGGCGATACCGGATGTACTGATGTCCGGACAGGAGTGATTTGGTAACCAACTACCCCGGGCTTCGCCATGAGGGATTCCCGGTTTAAGCCTTTTTCTCTATCAAAATGAAAAAGGCGCACCTCGACGTTCCCTACCCCCGCCCATGTCATTTCACCAGCGACTGAATTGATAGAGGCAAGGCTGAGAACAACGCCGCGGGTGCCGGCCATCCGTCTATGGCACTCATTAATCAGGTAATCAAGCGATCGACCCGAGCTTTGCCGCAAGCAGACAACCGCTCTTTTTGCCACTGAGGCCGCATGTTTTCCGTTGCCCAGTCCATCGACCGCGCCCAGTAAAATGCCACCTGGAAACGGTTCCACCAGACATATATCTCCTATTTCCGATTCACCCGCAGCCGCTCGCGAAGCAACAGCCCATTCAACCACTTCTTGCTGAGCTTTATCCATATCTGGCTACAGGTTATGTCTGACTGTTAGATTCACAAGATGACTCGCGGTAACGGTTTCCTTCGGTCAGGCACAAGGCTCATCGTCGCTAGGGTACCCATTTGCGAGCCATCACCGTCGTGCCCTTTCCTACCCTGGACTTGATTTCAAAATCATCCATCAGGCGAGTGACCCCGGGCAGTCCCAACCCCAGCCCGCCGCCGGTTGAGTACCCATCGGTCATCGCCTGGCCGATATCGGGAATTCCCGGACCCGTATCCCTGGCAATAATCTCGATGCCGGTTTTGCCCAGCCATTGCGCCTGCCGCAGATCGATCTCTCCGGGCAGAGCAGCGTACTCAACGATGTTGCGGGTCAGTTCGGAAATGGCGGTGGCGATCGCCGCCAGATCGCTGCTGTGCTTGAAACCGGCCTCCTCCGCCAGGGCGCGCCCCTTCTGCCTGGCGGCCACAATGTCGCTCTCGGAATTAATCACTACCCGAACGTTCCTTGAAGCCCGGGGCCCCCCGCGCTCCGGTTCATTCCTCGCTTCAGCCATTTTCTCCCCGCTTGCCGATCTCCCGGTCGAGCAGGGCGAGACCTTCATCGAGGTCGAGCGCCGTGATCACCCCTTCCAGCGTCAAGCCGAGCTGCACCATGGAAAAGGCAATCTCGGGTTTGACGCCAACAATTACCATCTCGGCGCCGCAGAGTTTGATCATGTATGCGATCGAGCGGAGGGTCCGCGTGGAAAAAGAATCCATTACGTCCAATGCGGAAACGTCAACGATGACGCCATTGACGTTTGACTCGCCCACCATCTCCGTCAGATCGTTTTGCAGCATCAGGAGATCGGCGTCACCCAGCGCCGATTGAATCACGGCAATCAAATATGTGCCCTGCTTGAGAATTGGAACGCTCATTGTTCTGCACGTGTATCAAACATGGCTGGCCGCTTCATCCGGCGGCGATCATCCGCTCGGCTTCTTCGATACCGCCCTGGAGGTCACCCACCGCGTGCATCTTGCTGACCTCGACGCCGATGGACACGATCGTCTGGGCGATTTCCGGAGACACGCCGGTAAAGATACACTTCGCCCCCAGAATCTTGGAGGCTTCCGCCGTCTGGATCAAATGATTCGCCACCTTCGAGTCGACATTGGGAACGCCGGTTATGTCAACAACCACAACCTTTGCCCGCCGGTCGCTGATTGCCTCCAGCAGTTGCTCGGTCAACTGGCGGGCCCGCAAGGTATCGATCAGCCCGATCACCGGCAGGATGAGCAGCTTGTCCCGAATCTGCAGGACGGGGGTGGAAAGCTCCCTGATTGCCTCCTGCTGGGCAGCCACCAACTTTTCCCGCTCCTGAATGAAAGCCAGGGCCACGATGGAAAGAATGCTGTTGGCAACCGGCTCATAGACATCGAGCGCCTGGCCCAGCCGCTTCATGTCATTCCGGTACACCTCCGCTAGACTGCGGCCATAGACATCGCGCAGCGTCAGCATCCCGCCGATGATCTGCTCTGTCGTCATTCCCCTGAGAACTCCCCGCTCGGCCATTTTTTGCGCGTATTCCTCCGCCGCCTCAAACCGGCCTGTTTCCAGGCAGCTGACACAGGTGTCATATATTGCGGCCGACTCCTTGTCGATTTCCTTCTGGGTGAGGCCCACCATCAGGCTCTTGCTGGTCATCTGCTCCACCCATAACTTGCGCAAATCGTTTCGTTTCTTACGGAAATGGTCTACCAATTCAACTTTGAGCTCATCCGGCTTTTCTGGAGCCGAACTGGATTTTCGTTGATTCCTGGCATCATTTCTTGCCATGAAGCTGCCTCCTTTTCCGCTCAATAAATATTGTCCAGTGGAATGAAGCTGATCCGGCGGCCGGCGCCGAATTCGGGCTATTTGACAATAAGATGAAAATAACCATGTTAATTAATTGCCGGCTCACGCATAATATAATACTTTCAGGACAAAATATATTTGATAGCAGCGGAAAATCTTTTTTCTTTTAGTTATACTATATTATTCGTAAAACTGGCTTTTTTACGGGGCTCTACTTTCCAGGATTGGGGAACCGCTAAATGAACATCCTTCACGTCTATCCAAAAATTCCAGAAGAGACTTTTTGGAGCCTGAAGAAGGCCCTGAATTTCGTCGGTAAAAAAGCGGCCCTGCCGCCATTGCCGCTCCTCACCGTTGCCGGCATCCTCAGGGAGATCAAGCCGGACTGGAACCAGAAACTGGTCGACCTCAACGTGGAAAAGCTCCCGGAAGCAGACCTGGAATGGGCAGACCAGGTTTTTGTCAGCGCCATGATTATCCAGGAAAAGTCTGTCCGGGAGGTTATTGACAGGTGCCAAAAGCATGACAATGTCAAGGTCGTCGCCGGCGGACCCTTATTCACGTCGCAGGAATCGGAAACTGAGGGCATTGATCATTTCATCCTGGGGGAAGCCGAGATCACGCTGCCTCTGTTTATTCAGGATTTGGTGGCAGGCAAAGCCAAGCACCGGTATGAGACTGATCAAAAACCGGATCTGAGCCAAACGCCGCCGCCGGAATGGTCGCTCCTGGCCCCTAAATTCAAGCAATACTCGGCGATGTCGGTGCAATATTCGCGCGGCTGCCCGCACAAATGTGAATTCTGCGACATCCGGGTCATGTTCGGGCAAAAGCCGCGCGTGAAGGAAATCAGCCAGTTTATTCACGAGCTTGATCTTTTGTATGACGCCGGTTACAGAGGCTCGGTTTTTGTCGTGGATGACAACTTCATCGGCAACAAGTCAAAAGTGAAGCGGCTGCTGCCGCCGCTAAAAGACTGGCTTTCACAGCGAAACTATCCTTTCAAGTTCATGACCGAGGCCAGCATCGTCCTGGCGTCCGACCATGAACTGATGGAGGCAATGAGCGAAGCCAATTTCTACAAGGTCTTCCTGGGACTGGAAACACCTTCCAAGGATGCCCTCAAGGAATGTAACAAGGGCCAGAACGTCAACGTCGATCTGGTGGAAGCCGTTCATCAAATTCAAGCACATGGCATGATGGTGATGTCGGGGCATATCGTTGGATTTGACACCGATGACGAGAGTATCTTCGAGCGGCAGATCGAGTTTATTCAGAGGATCGGCGTCGCCATGGCCATGGTTGGCCTGCTTGCGGTTCTGCCAAAAACTGATCTGGAAAAGCGGCTCAGGGAAGAAAAGCGGCTGCTGCTGAAAACAACCGGCGAGAACTCAAATACGCTTACTTTCATACCGAAGATGGACAAGGACGTTCTGATTAACGGTTATTATCAGCTGCTGAACACTATCTATGCTCCCAGGGAATATTACAAGCGCATTGACGTATTTCTGAAGGAATACCGGCCCACCGTGAAACGCCAGTTGAGTTTGGGGGATTGGAGCAACATAAGGGCGCTGCTGCTTGGCTCGGTGAGAATCGGTTTTTCACTTCACGGCTATTATTACTGGCGGCTGCTGCTGAAAACACTGGTTACCAAGCCGGCCGCCTTTACAGAGGCTGTTGAGCTAGCCATCTGCGGGGTTCACTTTCGCAGCGTTACCCGAAGAATCGTGAGCAGTTCCTAGATGCAGATTCGCCGATCTTGAAAGATCAGCGATTTTTCGACAATTCCTAAAACGTAAGGATTTGAACAAAAATAAATATGAAATATGATCGAAGCTAAAATCCGACAAAGCCTTCGAACATGGACAGCTGCGGAAGAGCTGTCTTTTCATATGAAAAAACCAAATGATTCTTTTGGATTTTGTCGCCGATTCTTCCGCTTCTCGAAAAAATGGTTTCAAAATTAAACTCGTAAGCTGGCATTTTAACACTTTTATTACACATCCATGATGCATCTTTTACAAGCAAAGTTGAAAATCACTTTTAGCGCTTGGATTAATCGGTATCGACGGGCCGGTTCCCGGGTTTTGTTTGCGGCGCGACCGCGAAAAAATCAGCCGATATGTTTCTTCAGCTTTTTCGGGGGCATAAACTTTGCAGGCGATATGAAAGATTAGTCGTAATTTCTATCGGGTTTGCGGCTTCGTATTTGAAATCGACGATATTCGCAGGGAGACCATTATGACCTACACAGTTGACGACACCTTGAAAGTTCTGATTCTCGGCGGCGACGGCTTTTGCGGCTGGCCGACCGCCCTGCATCTGTCCGCAGCTGGCCATACCGTCGCCATCGCTGATAATTTCAGCCGACGCAAGATCGACGAAGAGCTCGGCACGAATTCACTGACGCCAATCGCTCCGCTGAAGACCCGCATATCCGTCTGGGAAAACCTGACCGGCAAAAGCATTTTGTTTGATCAAATCGACGTCGCCCGGGATTATGAACGGTTTCTGGAGCTGATCGTTAATTTTCGTCCCGATGCGATCGTGCATTTTGCGGAACAAAGGGCAGCGCCTTATTCCATGAAGTCCGCGGCCACAAAAAGGTATACGGTCAACAACAACACCAATGCTACCCACAATGTGCTCTGTGCGCTCGTCGACAGTGGTATTGACGCCCATCTGGTCCACCTGGGGACGATGGGGGTTTATGGTTATGGATGGTCAGGCTCGATGCCCGTACCGGAAGGTTATGTACAGGTCAAGTTGATTGGCAAAGACACGGAAATGGAGCGGGAGATTCTTCATCCGGCTAATCCGGGATCCGTTTATCACATGAGCAAAACAATGGATCAACTGATGTTTGGCTTCTATGCTAAAAATGATGGCGTCCGCGTCACCGATCTTCATCAGGGCATCGTCTGGGGAACGCAAACTTCCGAGACCGGCCTCGATGAACGGCTTATCAACCGCTTTGATTACGACGGCGATTACGGAACCGTACTTAACCGCTTCCTGATGCAGGCCGCTATTGGCCATCCATTGACTATTTACGGAAGCGGCAGACAAACCAGGGCTTTCATCCATATCCGCGACACGGTCCGCTGCATCGAACTGGCTATCCTTAACCCGCCGGAACAGGGCGACAAGCCTTCCATCTTCAACCAGGTTACCGAAACCCACCGGCTGATGGATCTGGCCGCTTTGGTATCAGAACTTACCGATGCAAAGATTGATTATTTGCCCAATCCGCGGGTAGAAGCGGCAGAGAACGAGCTCGTCGTTGACAATAGCAAATTCCTGGAACTAGGGCTAAACACGACAACGCTTTCCGAAGGATTGCTTACTGAGATCCACGATATAGCGAAGAAATACCTGGATCGCGCCGACATATCAACGATATTGCCAACATCTTTCTGGCGGCGTCAGTCTTTGACCCGGGCGAAAAAAACAAAAGTTCGCGTAATCGACTGAAACAACCGGACACGCAGGCATGAAACTGGTAATAATGATCCCCTGCCTGAATGAAGAGGCGACCCTGCCGCTCGTCATCACCACCATTCCAAAGCTGATTCCGGGAATAGACAGTATCGACATATTGGTAATTGATGACGGCTCTACCGACAATACCGTGGCGGTCGCCCAGCAGTTAGGCGTCCAACATTTCATTCGCCATGCGAAAAATCGCGGTTTGGCGCTGTCCCTTCGTGACGGCATTCGCGGCGCCCTGGAGCTTAAGGCGGATATTCTGGTGCTGACAGACGGTGACAACCAGTACCCGCAGGAGCGTATTCCTGATCTCATCCGGCCCATTCTTGATGGAACCGCCGATACGGTCATCGCCGACCGTCAGGTCCAGACCATCGAACACTTCAGCCCGATGAAAAAGTTCTTGCAGAAATTCGGCACAGGCGTGCTAAACGCCGCTGCCGGCACCAGCATTCCCGACAGCACGAGCGGATTCCGGGCTTACTCAAAAGAAGCGGCAGCGAAGCTGAATTTGATCGGACAGTTTAATTTTGCCATGGAAACCACATTGCAAGCCGCCCACAAACGGTTGAAGTTTGTCACGATTCCGATCAAGACCAATCCGAAAACAAGGGAATCGCGCCTGTTTAAATCATCGTGGCAGCATGTGCGTAAATCGGCGGTTGCCCTTTTGAACGCATACATCATGTACAAACCATTCATGGTGTTCATGACGCTGGGAATCATTTTGCTCGTCGCCGGCCTCATCCCGTTTTTTCATTTTCTGTATCTTGTCCTGACAACTAGGTCACCATTTGGCGCACATCACCTGCAATCGCTGATTGTCGGCGGCGTCCTGCTGACGGGATCATTTTTTTCGTTTACGCTCGGCATTGTGGCAAATTTAATTCGTATCAACCG
>JACWAM010000107.1 GCA_014874265.1 Thermoleophilia bacterium
GCAGTTCGCTGGCGTCGGCTTCTCCCACAACCAGGGGCTGATGGTCAAAACCTCGCTTTGCGAGCGGCCGGTAGGAAGAAAGACCGTCCGTGGCCATGACGCTTCCCGGCAGGGCGTAGCTAGTGGCCGCCTCGCCCAGGCTGACGCCGCTGATGTCACCGATAACCTGCATGTGGGCCAGGGAGCAGCCGCCGCTTTCGTTTTGCTCGCACATGACCGCAACCGCAGTTTTGCCCGAAGCGCCACGCCCGCGTTTGCCTTTACGGATGCCGCCCACGTAGGATTCGTCCATCTCAACCACGCCCGCAAGCATCAACTCCCCCCCTTCTGGTTATGGCACGGGTGATCTTGCGCCGCATCGTCCAAGCAGTTAAGGGAGCGACAACAGCGGCCGGGCAAGCTCCGCGGCGGAGATGGGCTTCTTGGTGCTGGCCAGCAGATAGATGGCCAGAAACCACTTCTTAAGATCAGTTCTAGTCCAGGACCGTGCCGGCGGTGAGAGAGGCCCGGTGCCCACAACTCTGCACTCAAAGAGCGAACGCTTCTTGTGGGCGCAAGCCCGGCCCTGACTGCAGTGAGGGCAGCGAAAGCCATCCGGCCAGCGATGCTAAAAAGCGCTTGGCGGCAATCTTCCTCGGTTTTGAAAATTTCCATAAAATCGATCAATGTCTTGGGGTTGTCCATGGTTTACCTCCCGCTTGATATTTTGTCTACAAACAGAAGATATCAGCCGGCCGGGACGGAAACCCTGAGCGAGTTGTATGATCAGTTTTTTAGTATTTTATTAATGTTTCCGAAGATAGCAGCAATGAAAAAAGTGGAAAGATATCATCAAATTACCTCTCGCCTTGATGATCAACATTATTAGGCAGATAAATCAGGCTTAACGGGCCAATTTCTCACACCTGCCATTTTTCGAAAAGGCGGGAAGCTTCGAGCCATTTCCCCGGGGTGCACTTTTTCGCTATCCAGCTTTTAATCCGGCAAATTATCATCCCACCACTGGTTTTTCTCCGGTCCAGAACCTGTTGGTGATCGGAAAGCGCCGGTCCTTGCCAAAGGCGCGGGAAGTGATCTTGATCCCCGGCGGCGCCTGCCGCCGTTTGTATTCGTTGCGGTCGATCATGCGGATGACATTGCGCACGGTGTCTTCATCAAGCCCGGCGGCCACCATGTCCTTGAGGCTATGGTCATATTCGACGTACTCCTCAATAATCCGGTCCAGAATTTCATACGGCGGCAGCGTGTCCTGGTCTTTCTGCCCCTCGGCCAGCTCCGCGCTGGGCTCGCGGTCGATGACGCTCTGGGGGATGATTTTATCTCCCAGGGAATTGCGGTAACGGCAGAGATCGTACACCATCGTCTTGGGCACGTCCTTGATCACGGCAAAGCCGCCGGCCATGTCGCCGTACAAGGTCGAGTACCCGACGCTTGTTTCACTTTTATTCCCGGTGGTCAAGACCAGCCAACCAAACTTGTTTGACAGCGCCATCAGGATGTTACCGCGGATACGCGCCTGCAGATTCTGCTCAGTAACGTCGACAGGCAGGTCGTCAAACTGCGGCTTTAAGTCTTTGAGAAATGCCGTAAAAACCGGCTCGATCGGTGCGGTGCGGAAATCAATCCCGAGACGCTCAGCCAGCGTCTCCGCATCCGAACGCGTCCCTTCCGAAGTAAACCGGGATGGCATTGACACGCCAACGATGCTCTCCTTGCCAAGGGCGTCAACCGCGACGACCGCGGTCAGAGAAGAATCAACACCGCCGGAAAGGCCGATCAGCACGCGGTCAAACCCGTTCTTTTGCACGTAGTCTCGCACTCCCAGCACCAAGGCGCGGTAAACCTCAGCTTCATCGGAGAGTGGCTGTGGCAAGTGCGCTTCGATGTACTCAGGGCGGCGGCGTCCGCCTTCGGTATCAAATTTTCTCGGCAGATTAACAACGATGCGGTCTACCGGTCCCGGATGCCGCGCTGCCATTGCCAGCCGCCGGCCACTGGTATCGCGCTGGCGCGAGATGCGAACCTCGTCGAGATCGATGTCAACGACGATCAGATCCTCCTCGAAGCTCTTGCCCCGGGCCAGCTGCCGCCCGTGCTCATCGTAAACAAGGCTGTTGCCGTCAAAAATGAGCTCATCCTGACCGCCAACCATGTTGACATACGCTACCGGCGTCAGGTAATCGCGGGCTCGCGTCTCCAGCATCTCCTCGCGGGTTCGCGTCCGGCGCACGCGGTAAGGAGACGATGAAATGTTGAGAATGAGATCCGCGCCCGCGGCAACCTGGGCGCCGATCGGCTCGTCAGGATACCAGATATCTTCACAAATATTAAGACCGATGCAGCTGCCGCCCATCTCAAAAACAAGCGGCCTGCCTCCGGCGCTAAAATAGCGGAATTCATCGAAGACCCCATAGTTCGGCAGCTTGATCTTGTGGCAGACGCCGGCGACAATGCCGCCGCTGATGACGGCGCCGGCATTGTAAGTCTCTCCCGGCGCATCAAGAAATCCCACCACGGCCACGATATCCTCCGCCGCTTCCGCCACATCCCCCAGCGCCCGCGCATTTGCCCGGAGGAAATCGGGATTGAAGATGAGATCTTCCGGGGGATAACCGGTGAGCGCCAGCTCGGGAAAGGCAACAATGTCGGCGCTCAAATCCTGAGCCGCTTCGATGCCGGCGACGATCTTGACGATATTGCCGTCAAAATCGCCGACGGTGGAATTGATCTGAGCGAGTGCTATGCGGATTTGGCGCACGAAAAACCAATTGGTAGACGTCGGCTGGCGAGGGGGGAACAAAACCCTAAACATAAAAACCGGAAACCGTGAATCATCACTCCTTCTCCTCTACCCGCCGCGCCATTTCCGCCGCCAGATCTTCCAGCGGCTGCGCCCCGAGATCGCCTTCGGCATGAGTGCGTACCGATACGGTGCCGGCGTCCTCCTCCTTGTCGCCCACCACGAGCATATAAGGGACTTTATCAAATTCCGCATTGCGAATCTTTTTGCCTACCGATTCCTTGCTGTAATCAATCTCAACACGTAGCTTCTCTCGCGTCAATCGCGTCGCCGCCTGCTCCGCGTAGTCCAGATGCCGGTCCGCCACCGGCAGGAGCACCGCCTGCACCGGCGCCAGCCAGAGCGGGAAAGCGCCGGCGTAATGCTCTATCAGACAGCCGATAAACCGCTCCAGCGACCCCAGCAGCGCCCGGTGGATCATGATGGGCCGGTGCTCCCGATTGTCTTCTCCCACATATGTGACATCAAACCGCTCCGGCAGGTTGAAGTCCACCTGGATAGTAGTACACTGCCAGGCGCGCCCGAGCGCGTCCCGGATCTTCATATCAATCTTGGGGCCGTAAAAAACGCCCTCGCCGGGATCGATCTCGTACTTAAGACCGGCCTTGTCCAGCGCCTTTTCCAGCGCGGCTGTTGCTCGCTCCCAGTGCTCGTCACTGCCGACCGACTTTTCCGGGCGCGTCGACAGGTAGACTTCATACTCGTTAAAACCAAAGGTCCTGAGCATGAACAGGACGAAGTTGATCACGCCGACGATCTCGTCTTCCAGCTGGTCTTCCCGGCAGAAGATGTGGGCGTCATCCTGGGTAAACCCGCGGACGCGCAGGAGCCCGTGGAGAACACCGCTTCGCTCGTAACGGTAGACAGTGCCCAGCTCCGCCCAGCGAATCGGCAGCTCTCGATAAGAGCGGGTCCGATTCTTGTAAATCTTGATGTGCCCCGGGCAGTTCATTGGCTTGACGATATATTCCTGGCCCTCAATGTCCATCGGCGAGTACATATTCTCGCGGTAAAAATCCCAATGACCGGAAGTCTTCCATAAGTCAACACTGGCGATGTGAGGTATCATCACCATGTCGTAGCCGTTGGCCAGATGGGCGTCGCGCCAGAAATCCTCAATTACCTTGCGCACCAGCGCCCCCTTGGGATGCCAGAGCGGCAAGCCGGCGCCGACCTCCTCGTCAATGTGGAACAGATCGAGCTGCCTGCCCAGCAGCCGGTGATCGCGGCGCTCCGCCTCTTTTAGTTTCATCAGATGTTCTTCTAGTTGTTTATGTGATGGAAATGCGGTGCCATAGATGCGGGTTAGCATCTCGTTCTTCTCATCGCCGCGCCAGTACGCGCCGGCGACGGAAAGCAGCTTGAATGCCTTCAGCCGGGCGGCGTCCGGCAAGTGCGGACCGCGGCAAAGATCGGTGAACTCATCGTTGGTATAGATAATCGCCGGCTCGTCAGGCGGCAACTCCCGCAAGAGCTCCAGTTTGAAAGGCTGACCTGCCAGAAGCTCCTCCGCCTCCTCCCGGCCGGTTTCGCGCCGGACAAAAGGCGATGCCGCCGCCGCGATCTCACGCATCTTGTCCTCGATCCGGGCCAGGTCGGCGTCTCCGATTGCTTCCGGCAGCTGAAAGTCGTAATAAAATCCATCGGCGATCGCCGGCCCGATGCCCAGCTTCGTCCCCGGAAACAGCCTGAGAACTGCGTCCGCGAGCACGTGAGCGGCGCTGTGGCGCAAAACTTTGAGCCCCTCGGACGAGTCTTCGGTTATGATGCCGATGCTGTCGCCTTCCTGAAGCGGCCGTGAAAGGTCAGCCGGTTGACCGTTTACCGTCGCGGCAAGTGCGGCCTTGGCCAACCGGCTGCCGATTTTCGCCGCAGCTTCAAGCGCCGTCGAGCCGCCGGGCAATTCGATCTGTGAGCCATCCGGCAGTTTTATTTGCATGGGCGTTTCATCCTTGTTGCATTAAACTAAGGGGCACATTCAACTCATTGATCACGGCTCATCTCTAGCTTTTCCTTCAGCCGCCCAAGTTTAACACAGGCCACAAAAAAGAGCGGCATTGCCGCTCCTCTTTAAGGAATTTTATTGCCGGACTCTTGCCGGATTCTCAGGATTCAATGTCCTGGCGGCGGTCCAGATATTCCTGCCGGTCAATTTCGCCGTGCGCGTAGCGCTCGTCGAGGATCTGCCTGGGGGTTCGGCCGGCTGCCGCCTCGCCGCTCGTCCGGCAATTCTCATGATGATAACCGTGATGATGGCAGGCGTGATGATGACCATGATGGTGCCCGTGTTCGATCAGCAACCAGACCAGGAATATTAAGCCGGCGATGAATAGCAAACCCATTTATTGCTCCTTGTCAAAAAAGTCCAGAGGGCGGCTGTACGACCGCCCTCGCGAAATCGTAGCATAACTACGCAGTCAGGTCTTTCTTCTTCTCGGTATATTCCGCCTTGTCGATCTCGCCGCGGGCATAGCGCTGATTGAGAATATCAAGCGGTGTTCCGACGGCGGCGGCGCCCTCCGTAGTCGCCGCTATGATTCCGTGGCGGCGATAATGCTTTACCAGCAGCACGACGAGCACGACGATGCCCGCCAGGACCGCCAGGCAAAAAATGAACGGCACAATACTGAAGTGATGGGCATAAGAACCGTAATGGACCTGCCATCCCCTCCCATATCTAAACATCTCCAAAAACCTCCTTAACTGAATTATGATTCGCTGCAAACAGCGAAAGGTTCTGATCCGGCTGCCGCGTGTCGCGGCCGTCTCTCCAATTCCTGCTAAATCCGGAATCATTTAGTCAAGAATAATTCTGAACTATTCACATGAGGAAATTGTAACGTAAAAGTTAAGAAAGTGTTAAATTTGCAGGGATTTAAAGAAAGGTAAATTAAAATCCGGAAAATTTTCCGAAAAAGACAATCCAATCAATCCGGAAACCTGGAAAATGGAAAATATGAGGAAAAGGTCAACCTGCCAGCGGGAAGCGATGAGGCGGGCCTTGGCTTGCCCGGATTTAGGCCAGATCCTTCTTTTTCTCCTCAAATTCAGCCTTGTCGATCTCGCCGCGGGCGTAACGCGACTTGATGATATCCAGCGGCGTCTCGTGCGAGCCTTCAGGGCCAGCGGCCGTCCCGCCAGTATGCCCAGTCTGCCCGGACTGGCGCACCAGCCAGGCAACCAGAAACACAATTCCCACCACGATTGCCAGCCAGAAAATCATCATGATCGTCATGCCGATCAGGCCCGCCCCGTCGCCGTTCCATCCCCAGCCGTACATCACGTCAAACACCTCCAAATCAGTTTAAGCCATATCATGCCAGCCGAAGGTGAAAAAAATGTGAAGCAGCTGTAAAAAGTTGATGAAGTTGTGTCAGGCGGCGCTGCCGCGCACACAGAAATAGCCCGAGGCCAGCCTGTATCCTTCCCAGACCATGCAGTCGGGACACTGACAGGTTCTTTCCCCGTTTAAATCATGGCAGTCCGACCTGCCAACCGCTCCGGAGCAGAACAACTCCCTCATATTCGCGGGCGCCGGCTTGGCGAAGTGAAGATCCTTGCCTATAGCGCTGGCCTCCAGTTCCTGCATCGGCATTTCGTACGCTTCGGGGTGCTCCGGATAGTGCTTAAGCACGTTGCCGAGCTGACGGCGGGCGCCCCTCCAGGTTTCCTTGCGCGTGTAAAGGCACGGGCTGCCCGCTTCCACAGGACAGACGGGGCAAAGGCATTTGGCATAGTTACTGATATTGAGCTCGACCTCTTTCATGTTGCTACCACCTCTTCGGCCCGACCATTGATACAGTAATAATTGCTGTTAAGATTAAACTCTACATCTACCGGGCAGGCAGGGCAGAGGCAGCTTTTTTCACCTTTCATGTCGTGACATTCCGATTTTCCCGTGGAGCAATAAATACCTGCGATCAGCTGCGGCTCCGGCATCGCCCCTTCGCGCTCGATTGCCTCCACGTCAACCTGATGTTCATGATTTATCGAGCATTCGCTAAAGCGGTTTACAGGACAGCCGCCGCAAAGGCATTCATTAAATGAATCCCGGTTATATTCAACTCTCATCATCGAGCATCACCTCGTGTCACTTCCGTGATTTAAGCCATACTTCAGGCCGCTCTTTTTCCCCGCCTCTTTTTTTCCAGATACTCTTTGAGAGCAACGGCATTATTGTGTTCTACGTCCTTCGCACCGAACAGGAGGGTTACCTTGCCCCGTCTCTCCTTTTCCAGAATGATGTTGATGTCATCCTTTTTCCCCTGTAGCTCCCGGAAATAACGCTTCTTGAATTCGGGCCACTTATCCTGATCGTGACCGAACCATTTCCTGAGCTCGCTGCTGGGAGCGACATCCCGCAGCCAGAGATCAGCCTTGACGTCCTCCTTTTTCAGGCCGCGAGGCCAGATGCGGTCGACAAGCACCCGGTATCCGGATTGCCTTTTTTCCTCGTCATATATCCGCTTGATCTCGATCATTCTCCCTCCTTCCCTTGCCGCTTCCCTGCAATATACCTCGCTCCAGTGCGGATCAAACGGCGGCCGTACGTCCCGCCCGGCCAGGAGAGGCTTGGGATGTAAAGCCACGACGATAACCGTCAGGTGAAAAAAGATTTGGCTGATTGAAAGTCGACCGGCTAATTTGATCCGGCAGCCGCTCCGCCGGTTTGGCCCAATGGCAGCTTCCGCAGTGAATACAGGCCATAGGCGCCGGCTACGACCGCGGCGATCCCTCCCACAGCAAGGGCCCAGCGGGGGCCGGAATGCTCCCCGACCCAGCCAATGACGGGGCTGCCGATCGGCGTCGAACCGAGAAAAGCGACAGTCCAGAGGGACATAATCCGGCTGCGCATCGCCGGCGGGCTTTCCAGTTGCAGGATGGAGTTGCTTAGCGAAGTAAATCCGATCGAACAGGCGCCGACCAGCACCATCGCCAGGAGCGCCACCGGCAGTTCCGGTGAAAGCGATGCCAGCAGCACCGCAACCCCAAAGGCAAACGCGGCGCCAATCAATCCGCGAACGGCAATCTTGCGCCGGCCGGCGGTAGCCAGCCCGCCCAGCACCGCCCCGAGACCCATCGCCGATGTTAGCAAGGCATAGCTGCCCGCGCTGCCGTGAAAGGTAAATCTGGCAACAAGCGGCAGGGAAACCTGAAACTCATAGGTCAATGTGCCGACAATTGCCATCATGATCAGTGTGTGCTTAAGCAGCGGCGTCCGGCGCACGTAACCAAACCCCTGCCGCAGCTGTCCCCGCAGGCGCTTGACCGGTTCCGCCCGGTATAGCTCCTCACCCCGCATCAGGAACAGACAGATCAGCACGGCGATAAAAGAGGCGGCATTGATAAAAAAACAGGGAGCCAGGCCAATGCCGGCAATCAGGCTGCCGGCGATGGCGGGACCGATCACCCGGGTTAGGTTAATCTCCGTAGAGTTGAGCGTCACGGCGTTTCGCACCGATTCCCGCCCGACCAGCTCCAGCACGAAAGATTGCCGGGTAGGATTGTCCAGCGTCGTCGTTAACCCGAAGGAAGCCGCCAGGAGGTAAACCATCCAGATCCGGATCAGGCCGGTGACTACGAGCACCCCCAGAATCAACGCCAGCAGCGCCGCCGCCGATTGGGTAATGAACAGGATCCGCCGCTTGGAAAACCGGTCCGCGAGGACGCCGCCCGCGGGCGCCAGCAGCAGGATGGGCAAAAACTGAAACGCCATCACCAGACCGAGGGCGGTGCCGGAACCGGTCAGCGTCAGCACCAGCCAGGCCATGGCAATCGACTGCATCCAGGTGCCGGACAGCGAGATACCCTGCCCGATAAAATAGAGGCGGTAATTGCGGATCCTGAGCGAAGAGAAAGTGTTCTGCCCGTATCTTTTGATCAGTTTAACTATCTGTGGTCACTTCCGGAGGGACGATTGATGATCATATGATCGTTGCCATGCTGTTGCAAGAGCAGCTTTTAAGTCCATGGGGGAAAGGAAGCAGCAGGCCTGGAAGCTAGTCCGTACTCCACCGGAACCATTTAATGCCGATGCCCGCGAAGACGAGGATGTAGCCCAGGCTGGCGGCGACAGCCAACCAGGTCTCGCCCGTCCAGGCAGAGGTATTCCCGGCCCCGGCGAACATCGCCGCGATCGTGCCGTATGGAGACCAGGTGGCAACACTGGCCAGAGCCGCGCCCAGTTTCCCGGATTCGCCCAGTAGCCCGAACAGAACCACGCCGATATAGATAAACCGGGCCAGGGAGTTGATGGTATCCGCTGATTTGATAATACCAACAATCATCTGACCGATACTCAAAAACATGGCGGCGCCTACGAGAGCCGAGGCCGCAGCCAGCAGATATCCCACTGGACTGAGAACAATATGGTCAACTTCGCCAGCGACTATCAGGACGACGGCGCTCATCACCAGGGAGGCCGCCACCTGCACCGCAATTCTGCTGGTCATAATTGCCCAGCCCGGGGCGGGCGTTACCCGCAACCGCTGAAAAACGCCTTTTTCGCGGTCCCGGGCAACAGACATGGAATAGCCAAGAATGCCGATCGACACCAGTCCGAACGTGATGCTTGCTCCCAGCAGCGCCGCGCTCCCGGAAACGGCGGCCCTTTTCGAGGCCAGCAGGATGAACAGCGGCAAGATTATGGCCACGATCAGCGAGCGGCGATTTCTGACAAGCACGGCGGCGTCCGCCTGCAGCAGGGAGGCCAGGGTTCTGCCGATCTGCGGCTGGAAAGTCCCGTCAAAACCGGGGGCGTTTCCGGCTGCGGCCTCCTCGTTCAGGGCCGCCTCACCGGCGGTTTTCTCACTCACTGTCTCCTCCTCGCGGTTTTTTAATCACGCAGCGCATTTCCGGTCAAACCGACGAATACATCGTCCAGCGTTACCTGCCCGCGCGCCGCTTTCCTCACCCGGGGATCGTTCTCATATTTTTTAATCAACTCTTCCGGCGCATCAATGTCGATAATCTTTCCATAATCAATAATCGCCACCCGATCGCAGACAGCCTGCGCCTCTTCCATTGAATGCGTAGTAAGCAGGATGCTGTGTCCCCGCCGGCGGAGCTCTTCAATCCGGCTCCAAAGTTGCCGCCGCGCCTGCGGGTCGAGACCCGCCGTCGGCTCATCCAGGAGGACGAGCGGCGGATTGTGGATAGTCGCCAGCAGCAGCGCCAGCCGTTGCTGCTGCCCTCCAGAAAGCTGGCCAAAGCGCCGGCCTGCTTCCGTTTCCAGATGAATTTCCGCCAGCAAGCTCCGCAGCTTTCCGTTCGACACAGGCACGCCATAAAGACCGGCGTAAAGTCTGATTATCTGGAAGATTGTCAGCTCGGATTGAAAGCTGGTTGCCTGCAGCTGCACACCAATGTTTGCTCTTGCCGAGGGCGGCGCTCCCCGCATTTCGATGCCGGTCACTTTCACGTTGCCAGCCTCCGGACGAACCAGCCCTTCAATAGCGCTCAAGGTGGATGTCTTGCCGGCGCCGTTCGGCCCCAGCAGGCCGAAAATCTCACCGGCTTCAATTATCAGCGAGATCCCGTCAACGGCGCGGGTACCATTATAACTCACCCGCAAATCCTTTATTTCCAAAATGGCGGAGCCGGTCATTGCTTTTCATCTTCCTCTTGCAATATCACAAGCAGGCAATCGAGTCCATCAATAATCCGGGCGCGCTCGCCCGCAGAAGATGCCGAGATACTGTCCGCCAGCGACATATACATCTGCGGCCGGGCTCTCTTGATAAAGCCTTTAACCCGTTCGCTAAGATAGATGCGGTTGATTCGCCGGTCATTTTCATCCGGCCGGCGGCATACCATTTTCTTTGCCTCCAAACGGTCAACGATGCCGGAAACCGTGCTGTGTGACAGGCCCATCCGCTCGCTCAGCTTCTTCAGACTGAGGCCGTTCTCAACCACGAGTTCCTGCAGGGCAAGCTGCTGTCTTGGCGTAATACCCACTGCCGCGGCTTCTGACCTGATTTTAATCCCTCGAGCCCTGGCGGTCCGGTTGAGAATCCGGTGTAGTTGACAGATTTGCTCCGTGAGCTTGCTTGCTGTTTGTTTGTTTAATTCCTGCGGACTCATTTTCAAAGCGGGATCGAGGTCAATCAGACCGTTCGCATCATTATAGGTTGTATTGCGACGCGTTGCAATACGACGTAATTTTCCAGAGGCCTGGCGGGAGCGGGAACCGTGTCATCCTGAGCTGGAGGCGAAGGACCCCGGATTTAACACGGGATTCTGCGTCGCCGGAGCCTGCCCTGGGCGAAGCTGCGTATTTCGCCCCATCCCGGCCACTGATTTCGGATTAATCCGGCCACCCATTTCGGAGTAAAGCGGCCACCTGTTTCGGTTCATACCGGCCACTTTTTTGTGGTTTTCCGAAATCGTCGGCCGGAATTCCGAAAC
>JACWAM010000108.1 GCA_014874265.1 Thermoleophilia bacterium
CTCCATAAATTCCATGAGTGTCTTGGGGCCGATCATGAGATACCTCCTGTTTTTGTTTACTAACAGAAGATATCAGCCGGTTCGGACGGAACCTGAACGAGTTGTATGATCAGTTTAAAAATACTCCTCAAAGCGGCGGTGGCAGATCTACAAACGCCTCAGCAACTGGAGGTAACATCAATCTGGCAAACTTTGTCTCATGGCGCAATTCAGGTTTTGCAGCAATGGTGGGCGCAGGACTGGCTGTGCTGGGTTTTTTTCTTCCTTGGATTTCGTTGAATGCAAGTATCTTGGGAGATGTGGGACCTTCATTCGGGGGAGATATTTCTGCGTGGTCGATGGCTTTTAAATTGATAGCATTCCTGCCATCAATTTTTGGCGGCAGTTCTGGTGCTTCGCAATCAGGTACAAACAACATTCCGGCAATGATAGAGATTCTTGTAATTATTGGTGTCATCGACATTATCGCCCTCGTGGTCATACCCATACTCGGCTCACTAATGGTCATCCATGGTTATAGAATCGTTGAAAATCCGAACGCAAGTTATCTAACAAATGTTGAGAAAAGGTTAAAAATAAAAAAATATGTAATCGCTTGTATTATTCCAACCATCATATTCCTTCTGCTCCTCCAAGGAGCTTTGGGTTTCTCTTTAAACGGCTCAAGCGGAAGCCTGGGCTCATATTTCGGCGGCAGCGGCAGCAGTTCTACGGGCGGAAGTGTTTCTCTTGGACTTGGCGTTATGGGAATTGGGTTTTGGTTGAGCCTGATCGGTCTGTTGAGCGTGTTTGTCTCTGGAGCCTTACTGACGCCAAAAGAATAAAATTTCGCGGCCATTTATCGAGACTGTTCATCAAATGAATTTTATCCGACATACGGAACAAGGGGCGCGGCGCCTGATAAAGACCTGCGCTTCCCGCGTGTTTTACGAAGAAAAGCTTTACGAAGGTGGGCTGTTGGAGATTAAGGAGACGAAGCTAGGTTGGTCACGGAGGAAATACTGTGTTTTGCAAGGATGTTAGTGGTGGCGAGGCCCGGAATTGAACCGGGGACGCCAGGATTTTCAGTCCTGCGCTCTACCAACTGAGCTACCTCGCCGTGCCAAATAAGGCTTGCAGCATGCTTTTCGGGCAAGCCCGCGCAGGCGCATTTTAGCTGTTTGCGAAAATAAGTGCAATTTGCGGATCCTGTCCGGCTTTTTCGCGCTTTTTTAGATCGGCGCGGCAGAACCGGCGTGCTTGCTCCGCCCTATTTGCGCTGTTAGTATCAATATTGTTAGGGATATATCAGAAATCTGCCGGCAAAAAACTATTCCGCATCCGCTTATGTCTCAAGGCTTTCATTCAATCAATCAGGGCCCGGATACACCGGATGATCCGGTGGGCCTGGACGAGTTGCGCAGAATGAAGCAGCAACTGGTGGAATCTCTGGCAGAACTGTCGTCTGCCCGGGACGAGATCGCTGTGCTTAAGGCACAACTGGGAAAATACCCCGAGCAGCTTGAGGCAATGGTGAAAGAGCGCACCCGGGAGCTCGAAGCGGTCAACCGCATCGCCGCCACGGTTAGCCGCTCGCTTAACCTAGATGTCATCCTCCGGGATTCGCTGGAAAAAGTCCTGGACTTGCTGGAGCTGCAAGTGGGCAGCGTGTTCCTCGTCGATGAGAACAGGAACGAGTTGAATCTGATGGTGCACCGCGGTTTTCCGGCAGATATGGTGGAGAGAATGATGGTCAGCCCGATCGACGGCAAATTCCCGGGAGCGGTTGCGTTAAGAAACGAACCGGTTTTAATCGAGGATGCCGGTGCCGGCGAGAACGGCGGCGACGAGATCCTCTGCATTCAATCGGAGCTGAGTTCTTGCGCGGGCATTCCGCTGGAATCGAAAGGGAAGGTGCGGGGCGTCCTTTGCATCATGAGCGATGGCAAGGGACGTTTCGGCCAGCAGGAGTTAAAACTGCTCGTTACCATCGGCAGGGAAATCGGCGTCGCCATCGAGAACGCCTGGCTATACGAGAAATCTTATGCTCATTCAAAAAAGATGGAAGAGCTGTCAATAACCGACAGTCTCACCCAGCTGTTTAATCGCCGCCACTTCTACCAAAAACTCAAAGAGGAAATGGCGCGCGCCAGAAGACAGGGTCATCCGCTGACGCTGCTGGTCGTTGATCTTGACAACCTCAAGGATTACAACGACAAGCATGGCCACGTCAAGGGCGACGAGGCCCTCCGCGGCGTCGCCCAGGCGATCACCGAAAGCATCAGACAAGACGTTGACACCGGTTACCGTTACGGCGGCGATGAGTTTGCTCTGATTCTGCCTTACAGCGACAGCAATGAGGCGGCGGTCGTTGCCGAGCGGATCAGAAAGACTTTCGAAGACTTTTCTTTCCCTGAAACCAGCCTTAGCCTGGGCCTGGCCCAGTACGATTTCCATGAGAGTCTTGACGACCTGGTGACCAGGGCTGACACCGCCATGTACGTGGCAAAAAACTCCGGTGGCAACAAAGTCCATATAGTCTGACAAGTTTTTTCCTGCTTGGAAATCTGACCGGAACGTAACTCCTTTTTTGCCGCCAGGCGATCCCCTGGGTTTAGAACCCCGCAAATCGGGCTAAAATCGGGCTATTAAGAGCTTATTTATCGTTCATAAGAAAGGAACGCGGTGTTTGCGAAACGTTATTTCCCTGTTTTGTCAATGACGGCGTTTCTGCTACTTGGGATTTTGCTAGCGGGATGTCAAAGCCAAACCAATGTCACAACGACGGCGCCGGCATCCGTTATCCAAAGCGCCGGCGTCTGCGCGGAAGATCTGGACACCAGCGGTCACGAGTATATCGAGAACGGCCAGTTTCGCAGCGGCATGACCGGATGGCAGACTGTGGACGAGCCTGGTTCCCAGGGAAGCGATTTCGTGTCTATCGGCAATGACAGGACCTGCGGCACTGTTGTGCAGTTAAAGCGGCAGGACTCTGACAGCGTCAGCGGTCTGGTCGGTATGCAACAGGCAATAAATGTCAACAGTTCCGGGATAAAGAACCTGGAAGTGCAGCTAGTGGCAAAGATTGACGATCAAAACCTGCAGTCCGACGGCAATATCGGCGGCGAGACGCCGATATTCATAACGCTTGATTATGTAACCAAAACGGGGCAGCAAAAAAGCTGGACGCACGGGTTGATGCTCACGGACCATGTCAACTATCCAGACCGGGACCAATCCATTGCCGCGGTTTACTGGACCACTTACAAGAGCGGCAATCTGCTTAAGATGCTTCCGGATTTAAGCACGGTCCAGAAAGTCACCATCGGCGGTAATGGACAGGATTTCTACAGCAGCATCGCTTTCGTATCGCTGCTGGGAACGTAGTCACGTTGCAGATTCTTTTCCTGGCAGATTCTGAATCCTGGCCGCCCGGAATTTGGATAAAAGGGGCTCGAAAGGGCTCGTTAAGCCTCGATTTGAACCGGATTTGGCGGCCGGCTGGATTTAAGCCGATTGCCGAGATTTAAACAAGAGCAGGTTGAAGCCAAGAGCAGGTTGAAACAGATGTCATCCGAGCCGAGAATGGTCATTCCAAGCGAGGATGTCATCCATCCCAAGCGCAGCGAGGGGTCTGTTATATTAGCAGAATCCGGTCTTACGCGTACGGATACAGCTGCCGCTTGAAATCGTTGAGCTGGCTCAGAAGCTTGTAATGTTTGCGCTCGTCCTCCAGCAGGTAGGAAAGCAGCTCCCGAATAACAAAATGACGGCTGTTTTCAAACTCTTCCATCGCCAGCGCAATCGAATCGCGTTCGATGTTGAGATGGTTGTCAAGCAGCGAAGACATGCCGCCCAGCTCTTCGGGCGTCAACGTAATCGTGCCGTCCAGCGCCTTGAGGATGACATCCAGCACTTCCTTGTGCTTGACGGAATCAGCACGGATGATGTCGGCCACCGTTTGCACCAGGATGTTTTCGGTGGCGTCCTTGAGAGCTTCGCAAGACTCGATGGTGACGTCTTCGACCTGCTGCCACTTGCGGATCCCCTGCTCAAACCGTGACCGTTCCTCGACAATACCTTCAATCGCCATCTTCCCCTCCTTTGGCTTGAAACTAGAAATCCCCAGCTAGAAATAACGTTCGAGCAGATTGCGAAGCATGGCCGCGTGACGGGCCTCATCGTGCGCCGCGGTGTCAAACCAGGAGGCCATTTCTTTCTGGCCGCCGCTTTCCGCCGTCTTCATCCCTTCATGCTTGCCTTCGTACGCCTGCTCTTCGCCGGCGAGCATCTTCTCGACCTCTGACTTAAGATCGCCGATATTGCCGGCCAGATACTTAAACCGCGAGCCGTGGGCGGCTTCATCCATGGCGATGCTGCGCAATGTCTGGGCTACCTCGGTCTTGCCTTCATTGTCAGCCTTCAAAGCCATCGCCAGGTACTGGATTACCTCCCAGGTCTCGCCCTTGATCTCGGTATTGACACATTCTTCAACGGTCGCTGTCTCTTCTGCCATTTTTTCTCCTTTCATTTGTTCTGAACTGACATGTCATATGCTTTATACTTCAAAACATCAGGTTGATCATCCCCGGAGAAAGTGGACTTGAAACCTCCACTTTAAAAGCTGCCGGCGGCGGCAAGATCTTTCTTATCCAGTTCTCTTCTTGCCAGCGAGGCGAAATCCGTGGCGGCTAGTTTCCTGCTCATCAACAGCTGCGCCGCCATCAGTTCATCATGAATGGAACAAAAGCCTTCCCGGGCACAATCCTTCCCTTTGATAAAACACCTGTTGATCGCCACCGGTCCTTCGACCGCCTCGATAACATCCAGCAGAGAGATCTCTTCCGGAGGCCGGGCCAGTGATACTCCGCCCCAGGCTCCGCGGCGAGTTGTGACAATCCCCGCCCGCGCCAGCGCCTGAATGATCTTGAAAAGATATTCCTGGGGGATGGCCTGAGCGCCGGCGATCTCGGCGGTGCTCACCATCTTGGATCCCGCCAGAAAGAGCACCGCCCGGGCGGCGTAATCTGTCTGTCTGGTCAGCTGCATAATTTGAGATACCCGTAACCAGATCAAGGGTAAACCTCGCGCAGAGGAGCCCGTATCTGGCATTGCTCTTTGGCCGGCCCCTTGACGGCTCGCTGACGGAACAGGAATTGATGTTACAGGCTCGCGAGGCGGCGGCCCTGTGGGCCGCCGCCTCGCTTCTTTAGGGAATGGCCCCAACCTTTAATAATCACGTTTCATCCGGTGACCTGATCGCCGCGGCCAAGCGCCTCTGTTACTTGCCGCCGGTCCGCCTGCAGCTCGTCAGCTGCTGCCTGCCCCAGTGGCTCCGGAGCCGGCGCCACCGCATCGTCCACAGCTCCTGCGGCCGGACTGACGCGACCGGGCAGATCGCGCTGCAACTTCAGGTTATCCAGCTTGTCAAGCTGTCGCTCCAGCTGCCGCTGGCGTGTTGTGGAAAGCGTTTCATAATCTTTCTGAGCGCCTTCGAGCTTCTTGCCGAGCATCTCCAGGCGTTTGACGAACTCTCCCCATTGCTTGCGAAAAGCGTTCATAATTTGCAGAATCTCGTTTGAGGTCTGCTCGAGGGCAAAATTGTCCACCGCCTGCCTGATGACCGCCAGCACGGCAAACAGCGTAATCGGAGAACAGAAGACGACGTGCTGCCTCAGGCTCTCATCCAGAATAGTCATGTCCTGCTCATGGATGAATGAGTAGATTTGCTCATTGGGAATGAATAGTAGCACGTAGTCAACGGTATGGTCTGCCTGATCAATATAATGACGATTTGTCACTTCTTTAACGCGGGCTTTGACATCGCGAAGAAAAGCCCGCCGATACTGTTCCTTGTCAGACGGTGATTCGCATTCGAGATAACGCATGTAGTTGTCCAGCGGAAACTTGGCGTCCATATTCAGTTTCAGCTCTTTAGGAAGCAGGAAAGTGAAATCGGGCCGGTCGCCCTCCGCCGAAGATTTCTGCTTCATATAGTTGACGTTCTCAATGAATCCGGCCATTCTGAGAACATCCTCCGCCATCCGCTCTCCCCACTGCCCTCTGGCCCGCGTGCTCGCCAGCGCCTCCCGGAGCGCGCTGGTCGACCGGGCCAGCGCCTGCGTCTGTTCCCAGGTTGTGCGGAGATTGTTTGCCAGCTCGCCAAATTTCTGCTCGCGGTCCTTCTCCAGCGCCTTGACCATGGCGGAAACGCTTTCCAGCTGCCCGGCCATATTACTGAGCTGCTGGTCGATCAGGCCCTTTTTTTCGCTCAGCTCGCTGCTTCCAAGCCGGGTCACCGCACCCAGCTCCGCCTTGGCCAGTTCCATCAGCTGACTCGATGATTTTGACAGGGCTTCCAGAGACATGTCGCCGAAACTCGCCTTGATGTTCGCCATAATTGCGTCAAGGTCAGACCGGCGCCTGGCCTCGCTCTCCCCGAGCAGCTCACCGGCGATCTCGCGGGTGGTTTTCTCGCGGCCGGCGAGGAAGAAATAAACAACGACGGCGCCGAAGATGAACCCGGCAGCTAACGAAACCACGATCCAGCCCATCTCAAGCCTCCGATGTGACGCGATTACAATGCGAAAATAGCCTATCACACCGGCCGGACGGAACAATTAAAAAAAATCATCCAAATGGGATTTGGGAATCCGCGAGAGGCTTTTCTCGATCTGCCTAATCTCCGGTTAAGAAAATTTTAGGAGAAATTTGCATCAACAGCGTGATTTCGAGCAGGCCGGCAACGCCGCCGGACCCCGCTCTCGCCGGCTAAAACACGCTTTTTCAATCTAAATCAGTTGCGGGAAACCGTCTTCTCTGAAGGAAGTCGGGCGGAACTGACCGAATGGCAACGAAGCTGCCACAGGCGCTGCATATAGC
>JACWAM010000109.1 GCA_014874265.1 Thermoleophilia bacterium
ATCTCCATAAATTCCATGAGTGTCTTGGGGCCGATCATGAGATACCTCCTGTTTTTGTTTACTAACAGAAGATATCAGCCGGTTCGGACGGAACCTGAACGAGTTGTATGATCAGTATAGCCAATGTAATCTGCTCGAGGCTTGCCCCGGGGAGATGATCAGCAATTGATATTTAGTCGATCATTCAATGCAGAACTTCATCGAAAAAATTCTGCCCGATATTGGCATCTGGGGCTACTGGCTGGTTTTTCTCCTTACCTTCCTGGAAGCCTCGGCGTTTGTCGGCCTGCTGGTTCCCGGCGAGGTAACGCTCCTGATCGCCGGCCTGCTGGCCTCCCAGGGAGTCTTCAATCTGTACATTCTGATCGTCCTGGCCGCGGCTGCCGCCATTCTGGGCGACACCGCCGGTTACACCATCGGGAAATACGGCGGCCTCCGCTTTCTCCGCCGTTACGGCCGCTACTTTTTCATTAAAGAGCATCACCTCGAGCTGGCTCGGAGGTATTTTAAAAAACATGGCGGCAAGACCATCCTCCTGGGGCGCTTTGTCGGAATTCTCCGGTCGCTGGCGCCGGTAATGGCCGGCATCAGCAATATGCCGTATCACTTATTTGCCGTCTATAACGTGATCGGCGGCATTGTCTCGGTGACGGCGCTCCTGCTGCTGGGTTATTTTTTTGGCGAGAGCTGGAGGTTAATTGACAAGGTGCTGGGCTGGGGCGGGGTTGTCGCCTTTATTCTGGTACTGACGGTTGTGATGGCGTGGCTGCTGATCCGACGCCACAAACGAAGTTATTAGTTTCCTGTTTTTTGTTTCTGGTTGCCAGTCGTGCCGCCGGCGCGTCACTAATGACTGGAAACCCGAAACTGTTATAAGTCCAGCGATTCTCCATCTTCCATGATGTAAGTGTCTGGGAAAATACTCCGGGCTGAAGCGAGCATCTGGCGATGATACTCCGGGGAGCGCACGGGGCTCAGGTGGCACAGGACGAGTCGGCCGGCATGCGCGTCTTTCGCCAGCCCCGCCGCCTGCCGCGCCGACGTATGGGCCACGTAGGCTTCGCGGGCGATTTGCTCGGTGGCGGGATCCTCCTCCTCTATGCCGTCAATCCAGGCTTCGTGGACCAGCAGGCGGACATCCTCGGCGAAAACCGCCGTGCCCAGGTCGGCGGCAGTATCCGTGGCAAAGACAATCAAATCGTCAACTCGCCAGGCGGCTGAGGCGTCGGCGTGAATTTGCTTGCGGACCCGGACTTGAGTGCCGGTGATGTCATGGCATCCTTCCCCCAAAGGCTCAACCGTTACGTCAACAGGCATCCCCTCCAGGGATGTTGGGTTGAAGGGCTTGCGAACCAGCTCCGCTACGGTTGCACCAGGGTCTAACCCGGTAATATCGGCAGCCGGCGGATGGAGATGCACGCGGCGCCTCTTGAACATCGCGGGCAGGTAGACGAGTCCGGCGACGTGATCGAGGTGGTAATGGCTGAGAAAAATGTGAATCTCACGCTCCGGCTCCAGCTCCCGCCGGAATTTTTCCTCCAGCAGCAGCGCCAGGCCCGTGCCCGCATCGAAAATGAACAGCGCCTGCGGCAGGCTGAGGAGGGCGCAGGTGGTTTCACGCCGCGGTGTCGGTATCCAGCCGCCGCTGCCAAGCAGGGTGAAAGCACTCACATTAACTCCTTTCATATTGGATCGGGCTGGCCAATGCTTTCTCATTTCCAAATCATAGTTGCTTGCCACATTCCGCCGGCAAGAGCCGGTCTGTCTGCCGGATTTCCTATGATATAAAATATATGAGACCGAATCTGGATTTTGGATATTGGATATTGGTTTAATGCACCTGCTGACAGGCTTTAACTGCTTTTTTCCGATCGGAGCGCAATGAAAACCTTGCTCAAACAGCTGTCGCTCGGCGACAGGATCTCGGATTATTTTGTCTGCGCCGTCAAGAACCTGCGAATCGACAAGAATGGCAACAAGTTCCTGCAGCTCAGGCTTACCGACGCCGGCGGCAATATCGGCGCCGTGATGTGGGATGTCAGTGATTCCGTTGCCGAATCCTTTGCCCAGGGAGACGTCGTCAAGGTCCAGGGCGTCGTTACCACCGATCACCGGGGTCAGCAGCAGATCAAGTTGGAAAGGATTAGAGCGGCCGGAGCCGCCGATGACTTTGACCTCGCCAGCCTGCTGCCCGCGAGCGCCCGCCCGCTCGCAGAAATGCAAGCCGAACTGGCGGAAATCAGAGAAAACATCAAAGACGCCGATCTCCGGTCGCTGCTGGATGAAATTTTCGCGGATCCGGTCGTTTACCAGGCATTTTGTGATGCACCCGCGGCCAAGGGTTTTCACCACAATTACATTCACGGGCTGCTGGAGCACACCGTCCAGGTCTGCCGGGTCGCCGGAGCGATTGGAGCATATTACGGACATGATATCAACAATGATCTGCTTATAACCGGCGCCATCCTGCATGACATTGGCAAAATTAGCGAATTTGAATATAAAGCCCTGATCGATTATTCCGATAGCGGCCGCTTGCTGGGTCACATTATTCTTGGTGAAAAAATGGTCAGTGAGGCCATCAACCGGGTGGAGGGATTTCCCCCAGACCTGGGGCTGCAACTGCTGCATCTGGTTATCTCGCATCACGGCGAATACGAGTACGGTTCCCCCCGGCGGCCAAAAACGCTGGAGGCATTTGTCCTGCACCATGCCGACGATATCGACGCCAAAGCCAATGTATTTCAGCGCCTGCGGGCGGAAACGGAGGGAACGAGCGCATCCTGGAGCGAATATAACCGGGTTCTCGAACGTTTCCTCTATTTAAAAAAACCGGGGGATTAAGGCGGCATGCGGGATTCTGGCAGCCGCCTGCAGGCCTGGCGCGAGGCAGGCTTCATCTTCCTGCTCACCCGCGGGGCGCTGTTTTTGCTGGCGCCCCTCGCTTACCTGACGCTGCCGCGGGTTGACCCTGCATACCTGTCGGTGCCGCCAAAGATTGACACGGCGCTGACAAACACCATGACCGGCTTCGGCCATTACCTATTTGATATCTGGGCCAGATGGGACTCCGTCTGGTACCTGGAAATAGCACATCACGGATACTCATCAACTAACAGCTCGGCCGCTTTCTTTCCACTCTATCCCTTGCTGATCGCGGTATTTAAGCCCGTCTTCGGAGGTAACGGCGTTGTCGCGGGGATCCTGATTTCGCTCGCTTCGTGCCTGGTTGCCTTCTACCTGCTCTTCCGGCTCGTCGAGATCGACTTTGGCGCCGGCGTGGCGCGCCGGGCGGTTCTTTACCTGGCCGTTTTCCCCACCTCGTTTTTCTTTCAGGCCATTTACAGCGAGTCGCTGTTTCTGGCGCTCACCATCGGCTGCATTTACCTGGCGCGGCGGCGCCAGTATCTGTTTGCCGGCGCGCTGGGCCTGCTGGCGACGCTTACCCGCAGCGCCGGCCTCGTACTGATCCTGCCCCTGGCTTTGATGTACATGCATGACCGGGGATGGAACTGGCGGCGAATTAAAGGGAGCTGGATTTTCATAATGCTTGTGCCACTTGGTCTGGGAATATGGATGCTCTACCTGTATGTCAAATTCGGCGATCCGTGGCTTTTTTCGGAAGCTCAATCCAACTGGCTTCGGCAGGTGAACGCGCTTGGTCCCATAGGCGGCCTCTGGAACGGAATCGATGCCGCTTTTCAGGGAATAAAGACAATCCTGTCAAGCAGAGACATCAACTATAGCCCCATCGATCTCGACCCCCGCCTCTGGCCCTCCAATAACGTCATGAATCTGGCGTTCACGCTTCCGTTTCTGGGGCTGGCGGTAGCCGCCTTCCGGCGACTGCCACCGGCTTACGCCGCGTACGGGCTGGCTTCCCTGCTGCTGCCGCTGTCGTTGCCCTCAGCCTTCGTGCCGCTGCTGTCAATGCCGCGTTTCGTGCTGTCCGCGTTCCCGCTGTTTATTCTCTTGGCCCTCTGGGGCGAAGAGAAGCCGTGGTTTGACCGGCTGGTAATGGTGCTGTCGTTAACTTTCCTGGGACTGCTGACCGCCAAGTTCGTTGTCTGGACGTGGGTGGCGTAAGACGGCGGGCGGCGGCTGCCGGTAGCGGCCGCGCAGCTGAGACCATTTTACCCTGGCTATCTCGGCAAAGGACTTGCAGGAATCTCTCAGTGGGCTGACGTTGGTGTTGCCGCTGCGGTCGTACCATTTGACCGGAATCTCAATTGTTTTGAAGTGGTTGATTTTTGCCAGAATCAGCGTTTCTTCCTCGAAGCCGAAGCCGGGAATCCGCGTGCGCGAGAATATTGTTTCCGCCGCCTCCCGCGTGTAGGCCTTGAAACCGCAGCGCGAATCGGCGACATCGATGCCGAGGATGGTGGCAAAAGCAAGGTTTCCACCCCGCGACATGAACTGCCTCAGCCAAGCCTGCTTTTCCCGGGAGAAGTTGCTGACGGTCTTGCCGGTGACCAGCAGCTCCGCCACCTCCCGGAAGGATCTGGCGAAGGCGAGGACGCTCCCCCTCCCGGTCTGCGGATGGTCGATATAGCGCGAGCCCAGCGCCACCTGATAGCCGGCCTCCAGGCAATGAAGAAGCTTGTCAACCTCAGAGAAGGGCGTGGAGGAGTCAGCGTCGAGGTACATCCGCAGCCGGCCGCGAGCCGCCAGCATGCCCGTCTTGACGCCGGCCCCTTTCCCGGTGAAATCCGGACCCGGGGCGAGGTCTGTGTCGAATAATGACCGAAAATTATCGATACGGTCGCGGTAGTCATTGACGATATCAGCCGTCGTATCACTACTGTTGCCGTCCACATATATCACTTCTGTCGCGAAATCAAAACTCTCGGTGTGGGCCTTGACGTTTTCCAGGGTGTGCGCCAGCAGATCGCCCTGGTTTAAACCCGGTATGATCACCGACAGGTAAATGTCCGGCTGAGTCAGAGCGGCGCTCATCCCCGGCTCCCTCCGGCGGCGAAGTCTAAAGTGGAATCCGGCCAGGCCGCGGTTTCGCCGGCTTCGATCCGTGAAAATATGGCAGGAAAGACCAGCATCGACATTTGGGCTCCCCACAATATCAGCAGGCCCCAGCTTCCCGGATGAGCCCACCAGCCCCAGTTTTCCTGGTCAAGCAACTGCCAGACCCGCCAGTAATCCAGCTCGATGAGAATAAAAGCCAGCGTCAGCGCGCCGATCAGCGGTTCCCGGTAGCGGCGCCTCAGAGCTGCCAGCGGACTCGCTATGGTCGCGGCGATCACGGAAAGAGGCAGCAGCAGCTGGATTAAATGATGGCCATAAAGATAATTGGGAATCAACAAAAAAGCCGTCACCAGCAGAGCAAACGTCGGCTGGGCGGCGGCGCTGCTGCGGCGGCGGCGCCACACAGTCAGCAGCGTCGCGGCAGCGAGGATGGCCCCCGCCCCCAGCGATACCGGCTCGGCCCACGCCGACCCCCGTCCGGCGATGCGCGCCAGCGCCGCCGGAAACGACTGATTGTCCCAGTAAAACAGCTTTGCGGACGTCTGGCTGAAAAGAGCCCGGGGCAGGCCCGCGTCCAGCAGGAGGCCAAAATATAACCAGGAGACCGCCTCCAGGAAGACGGCGGCGGCGGCAAAACCGGCCAAGGCGCGCCAGCGGCGCCGGAAGGCAAAGTAAAACAGGAGCAGCGCCGGCGTGAATTTTATCGCCACCGCCCCCGCAAGCGAAACACCCGCCCAAAAATTCCGGCAGCGGCAAGACAGGTAGAAGCAAGCGGCCAGGAAAAACAGGATGATCCCGTTTGCCTGGGTCAGGGCGATGTTGGACCAGAAAGGCGTGGACCAGACCAGCAGCAGCACCGGCACCCACAGCGGCAGGCGGCCCGGCCCCATTTTTACCGACCGCCATATCATGACTATTGAGGCGGCCACGGCCAGATAAGTGAGTAGCTCAAAAACCCGGTGGGCCTGCCGCAGAGAGAGTCGCAGCAGCGGCTCCAGGAACACCAGAAACGTGGAGGAGTAAAGGTATTCCGCCATGCCGGCGCCCGCGCCCTGGACCTTCAGCTCGCCGCCCACCGCTTTCGTGCTGAAGGGATTGCCGCCACTTGCAGCTACCCGGCCGGCGGCAAAGTAAACGGCAAAGTCACTGTCGCGCCCGGGATCGGAAAAGAGGAACAGTTCATGAAAGCAAACCGCGGCTCCCAAAACAATGAGTAGCGCCGGCAGCAGCATCCTGAGGCGAAAGATGCGCTCCCGGGCTCCGGCGGCGGCAATCGCCGGCCCGGCTTGACTCACTCTTTTTTCGGCCGAGATCTCCAATGGGGTCAAGAGCGTCCCGTCAGAGGCATCTTGCTGCGGCCGGCTGCGCAGCTTATTTCCTTTTCGCTCGGCCTTGCTACGGACGGCCTGCCGGGACAGGCTCCAAAAGGTTTTCCAGCTTCTACCCCATTTTCGGAATTCTTGACATAGACTCCTTGATCTTCTCCTCCGGATAGGCGTAATCGGACAGATTTCCGGAAAGATAATGATCGTAAGCGCTCATGTCAAAGTGGCCGTGACCACTCAGATTGAACAGGATGATCTTGCCTTCGCCCCTGTCGCGGCACTCAACCGCAGCGTCGATCGCGGCCTTGATCGCGTGGCAGGATTCCGGCGCCGGGATGATGCCTTCGGCTCGGGCAAACTTGATGCCGGCGTCAAATATCTCCGTCTGGCCGTAGGCAACCGCCCGCATGTGCCCCAAGTCAACCAGAGCGCTGATCAGCGGCGCCATGGCATGATAGCGCAGACCGCCGGCATGGATCCCCGGCGGGATAAAATCGTGGCCGAGGGTGTGCATCATAAACAGGGGCGTAGAGCAGAGGGTGTCGCCGTAATCATACGTGTAAGAGCCTTTCGTCACCGTAGGGCAGGCGGCCGGCTCAGCCGCGATAAACTCGATCTCCCGGCGGCCGGCAAGCTTGTCTCGCATAAAGGGAAATGCCAGCCCGGCGTAATTGCTGCCGCCGCCGATGCAGCCGATGATTACGTCAGGATAGGCTCCCGCCATCTCCATCTGCAGGCGGCATTCTTCGCCAATGACAGTCTGGTGCGTCAAGACATGGTTTAGTACGCTGCCAAGGGAATAATTACAGTCGTCATGGGTTGCCGCGTCCTCGCTGGCTTCACTGATAGCGATGCCGAGGCTGCCCAGGGACTCCGGATCCTGCTTTAGAATGGCGCGCCCGGAGTTGGTGCGGTCCGTCGGGCTGGCCAGCACGTCCGCTCCCCAGACCTGCATCATGCTGCGGCGGTACGGCTTCTGGTCATAGCTGATCCTGACCATGTAAACCGTGCATTCAAGGCCGAACATCTGCGTTGCCAGCGCCATGGCGCTGCCCCATTGGCCGGCGCCCGTCTCGGTGGCGATTCGCTTGGTCCCCGCCTCCCTGTTGTAAAAAGCCTGCGGCACCGAGGTGTTGGGCTTGTGCGATCCCGCCGGGCTGACGCCTTCGTATTTAAAAAAAATCTGCGCCGGCGTATCCAGCTCCTTTTCCAGCCGCATGGCGCGAATCAGCGGCGTCGGCCGCCACAGCTTGTAGACCTCCCTCACCTCTTCCGGGATATCAATGTGCCTCTCCCCGCTGACTTCCTGCATGATAATTGACATCGGGAAGATTGGCGCCAGCGCGTCCGGCCCCACCGGCTCGCCGGTGGCCGGATCAAGCGGCGGCTTGAGACTGCCCTCCGGCATATCGGCAACGATGTTGTACCACCGGGTAGGCAGTCTGTCCTCAGAAAGCATGGTCTTGACGGTCATGGAAACCTCCGGTTACGGCTGATGCGTTAAGCATGACTCTAGCCTGCCGCCGCCGTTTTGACAAGAAGCACCCGGCGGCGGGCAGCGAAGAGAATTTTACATTGAAACCATGGCGTTATGTTAAGCTGTCAAACTCGGAGCCGGAGGCCGTCTGATGCACCAGTTTTTTCAGCTCCGGAATATGGCCGATAAGGCGCGTGTTCGCGTCTTTGGAGCAAGTAACATCATATCCGTGCTCCGGCTCGTTCAGCACCTGGTAATTGTCAAAAGTAAGGCCCTGGCGCTGACAGGAGCTCTGGGCCACATCGCCGGCGGCGGGATCGCTCTTGCTTTGTTTCCATTCGGCCTCGGCCGCCCTCGCGGCTACGTCTGACCCGTTATCGACGGCGCGGTAGGCATTAATCACAGAGACAATGTCCAGCGCCAGCAGGACAACGATGATAAACACGGCTCCCTTGACAAGAATGGAGAGCACCAGGCTGCCGTCTTCACGAAGAAAACCGGTCCGGCCGGATGGCCCTGCCCTTCCCGTGTCTTTTTTTGATGAAGATACTTTCATGGTTTCTACCGTCGTTTCACAATCAGGAAAAAATAACCAATGCCAATTATAAGCGCCGCTCCGGCAACACCCAGCACAATCCATACCCGGCCCGAGATGGGATGGATCGTGGCGTTATCGCCGGCAAGCACCACCCCGTTCGATTTTATCGAAGCATTCAGTCGAGACCAGCCGGCATCCCGGTAAGGAAATTTCATCACTGTCAGGCCCGGTTTGAGCTGCGTCCGCTGGTCGGAGCCGCGGGGGAAATTCACTCCGCCCGCTTCTACTACTATATCGGCGGTTACCGGATAAGAATTGCCGTTTTTGACCGTCACGTCGGCTTCGCCGCTGCCGGATCCCTGCAGCAAGGGCAGGCTGACACCGATTGATATCCGGGAAAACTCCGAATGGACGCTATTAATAATATCGCTCAAATATGCCAGACCCTGATTCGCCGATCCGGGATCGGCTCCGGGGCCGGTCCAGTAACCGCTTTCGGCGGCGAACATCTTCCGCGACAGCGATATCATCGGCATGCTGTCCGAATCGACTGCTTCGCGGTAAGCCTCAAAGAGGCTGTGGGCCGCCGTCAGGTTCTGATAGTAGGTCTGGGATACATATCCGGAAACGGTGTCAACATACTTAAACAAGGTTGCCGGCTCGGTGCTGGGACGGTATTTATTGTTCGCATCGGCAAGGGTCATGGTGTTTAGCCAGGCTGCTCCCTTGATGGCGGCATAGATCTGGTCCCGCTGCTGAGCCGAAAGCGCCGGCGCCAGCACCTCGGGAGCGACGATGACCGGGTTTGCCTGACCGCCGGCGGCATAATCATTGGCAAGGGCGGCAAAGAAAGCTTGCGGGTCAGGCTGGCTGCCGAGCAGCGCCGCCGAGGCGTCATCGGCGGCAAAGAAAGCCGTGATTCTCTCCCCGCTTAAATCGCGGAGGCGGTAGGAGACGGCGCCGGCCAGATCAGGACCGGCCTGGACCGATCCCCGGAACGAACCGGGTAACACCGTATAATTGCTGCCGGTATCGGCCAGATAGCGCAGCGAGTCCGTCGTTACCATCAGGCCGGGCGCGAAGCCGCCCTGGGGATCCTGGCCGAGACCGAGGAGATCGGATTCAACATCCCGACCGATGCGAAACTGCCCATTGCCATCCTCCCAGCCATCCTTGGCCAGTAACGGCAAATTGGCAAATGTATACGGAGTCGCAAGGATTTCGCTGTTGCCCGAAGCCGCCAGCTGCTTGAGGCTGTCCAGGCACCCGCCGGCTGCCGTTGCTTCCGGCGAGTTTGCGGCAAGGGTCCGGACCCCGCTCCCTTCCTTAAGCTGAAACCCGCGGCTCATGGCGTCAAGCTGATCCAGCAGGGAAGGCTCGATTGCATAGGTTGTCTTAATTTGCGGGTACTTTTGTGATAAATCCCAGTTCTGCAGGATGGAATCGGGCGCCTCGGGAGAAGCCTGGCAGCGGGTGACAAGAGCGGTGTTTTCAAACTGTCCGGCCGGATTTCGCCCCGGCGGGGAGCTTACCGGCCAGACGATCACAAGATCAAGCGGAGCATGCGCGCCCGCGTCCACCACCGCCAGCCAGGCGGTGGCGCCGGCCAGCTCCCCGCCGGGGCCCATCAGGCTCACCCGCACCGGATAGCCGCCGGCACTGACGCCCAGGCTGTCAAGCGAAGCGCCGAACTGAAGGCTCTCCTTTCCGGAAGTCTTGAAATTGTTTCTAATGCTCAGCTGGGTCAGTGGCTGGCCGCCAACGGGATTAGCCGACGCCGGCGACGCCGGCGTATAGACTTTTAAAACCAGATCGCCGGAAACGGTCTGCCCTCCGGAATCAACGGTTATATTAAAAGTTGCGGTATCCCCCGGGCGATATACCAGCTTATCGGTGACAGCAGAGACAGATGCCTGGGCCGCGGCCAGGGAGGCCGGCCGATCCCAGGCGCTGAGCGCAGCAAAACCGGCCAAAAAAATGAGCGCCATCGCCACCGGCGCGTATCGGCGCAACCGTAATTTACATGCTTGCAGAAATTTGGTTTTCACATCAGGAGCCCTGGACGCTGGACGCCACTTTTTACCTCTGGGCGCATCCTTGACAGAAGGCCGCTTTATTCATTTGCTGCCCACCGCCGCGTGCATATGATAGCATAGGCCAGCAACAGTGGCAGACGCAGGTTTTGATAATTTCTACCAGATGACCCACAAGTCCTTGAAAGAAAAAAGGCCGGTGGCCAGCACACTCGATCAGATCCAGGAGGCTCTTGAGCCCCTGGTGAATGACCCCGGCGCCGCCGTTATTTTTCTCGACCTGGATGGCACGCTGGCTCCGATTACCCTGAAGCCTGCGGATGCGGCGGTGCCGCCCGAGATCTCCAGGCTGGTCCGGAAGCTGGAGCACCGGTTCCTGGCGGTAGCCATCGTCAGCGGCCGGCCTGCAACCGAGGCCAAGCGGATTACCGGCAATTCCGAGCTCACCTACATCGGCAACCACGGCTTTGAAACCATGCTCCCCGGCCGCGCCGTGGTCGTCTGCGATGAAGCCGCCCCGTTCATCCCCAAGATCAGGGAGCTGCTGGAATTCGCGCGCAACGTTCCTGACATGGTTGATTCAGGCATTATCGTAGAAGACAAGTCAGCAACCCTGTCATTCCATTTCCGCCGGGCGGCTGACCAGGATGAGGCGCTGTCGTTTATCCATGGCAAATTCTTTCCCATGATTGAAAAGCTGGGCCTGGCCGTCGATGAAGGACGGAAGGTCGTCGAGGTCAAGCCGCCGGTAGAGGTCAACAAAGGCGTTGCCGTCAGCCGCCTGCTGGACCGCCTGGACGCAAAGAAATCTCTCTATGCCGGGGACGACACCACCGATATCGATGCCCTCAAGGAGCTACGCAAGCGCAAGCGGCGGAAGAACACGGTGGCCGTGGGCGTCGGTGTCATCTCCAATGAGATGCCGCCGGACCTGCCTCGCTACGCCGATCTGCTCGTGGAGCGCACCAGCGGGATGGAGATGGTCCTGCAGATCCTGGCCGGGGAAGAACCGTAAGTCAGAGTTCAAAGTTCAAAGTTAAAAAACACACCGCTCATCCTATTTGGAGACTGTTATCCTGAAGGAGCAAAGCGACAAAGGATCTGTTTTTTAACCTAGTTTTCTAACCAAAACTTTTAACTTTGAACCCTGGGCTAAGGGTTTGCGCTGCCCGGGCAAACTGGTCGAATTTTCCCCGTGAGTAATATTCATACGCCAGCCGGCCCGCATGCGGGCGCTTGCTGAGAACGCGGCCGGCGGGGACGGGCCTGTATGGCTCGCCCCCCAGGTGCAACAGGGCCGGCCCGCCCCGCAGCGCCAGCAGGGGATATAGAATCAGGCGCTGACTGGCGAAAATCCGCGCCAGCTTTTGCTTGAGCAGGAGGTCTTTCAGTTTTAGCCTCGTGCGCGACTCAGGAGACGCGGCTGGTAAAAATTTCCCCACTGTCAGCACCGGTCCGGGCCGGTGATACAGGGGGAATTCGTAGAGCACCGGCTGCCCAGCATCCCCGGAAATCTTCTCAAGCGCAACCGCCGCGGCCATCTGAGCGGTATCGTGGTCCAGGTGTCCGCCCTCAAACGCCGGCACGAAAATAGCAGCGGGCCGCAGACGCAAGATCAAAGCGGCAAGCCTGTCAACGATTTCATCAAGGAAATCCAGAGCGTGGTTATCCGGCAAAGCCAGAAACAAGAGGTTTTTTGCCGGCACTCCCAGCAGCCTCGCCGCCTGCACGGATTCGGCCCGCCGTCTCGCGCCATGCAGGCCACCGCTGGTCAGCCAGGCAATCCTGACCTCTCCCCGGCGGGCCGCCTCCCGGATTGTCGCGGCAATAAAAAACTCGTCGTCGTGATGAGCGAAAATGAAAAGGACGGGCGTTCGCGGCGGTTCTGACAGCAAGCTTCGGCGCCGGCGGGAGATCACATTCCCTTCGTGGAGCCGGCCGGATTTTCCGCGGCGCCGAAAAACGCCAGCGGCGAGTAACTGCGGCCCTGCTGGCCGGCATCCCCACGAATTACCGAGAGCGGTTGCCACCAGTTGAGCAATTCGGCGTAACTGGCGAAAAAGCTGTCGAAGACCTTTTGCCAGGTACGGGACTGAGCCGACCTGGTCGCCTCTCGCGACATGGCGGCGCGCGCTTCCTCGTCGTCCAGCAGCCGCTCGATCTGCCGCCGGAAGCCGGCCAGGCTGCGGTTCGGCGCTGTGAGCCCGCTAATGCCCGGCATAATATTCTCGCAGGCGCCGCTTTCAGCGCACACTATTGCTGGCAGGCCCGAGGCCTGCGCCTCCAGCACCACCTGGCCGGAAGTATCAACGCTGCTGGGGAAAACAAACAAATCGGCCGACGCGAACGCCGCGGCTAGGTCCTGCCCGTTGAGCCAGCCGGTAAACGTGGCGCTGCCTCCGAGAAGCTGCTCCAGCTGGCCGCGGTCCGGACCGTCTCCGACGATCGCCAGATGGACGTCGTCCCGGCCGTCCAAGATGTCAAGGTAACATTCGGCCAGGAAATGCAGGTCCTTTTCCTGCGAAAGCCGGCCCACAAACAAAATAATCTTTTTGCCATCGCCGCCGCCCAGCCGCCGGCGCCAGTCATCCGAACGGGACTCCGGCGAAAACCGGTCTGTGTCGATTCCCTGATACTGGACCACCATCTGCCGGCGATCCAAACCGTGAGCATCAAGGTCGTTAACGGTGAACATCGATGGCACAAACGTCATATCAGAGCGCTGGTAAAACCAGCGGGTAAAGGTCCACGCCACCTCTTCATTCAGCTTGTCATCGGTAATGCGGCCGATGCAGCGCGGAACATCAGTATGATAGCTGGTTACCAGCGGCACCTGCAGAATTTTCGCCGCCAGAAAAGCGGCAAAACCCATCGGTCCCGGCGTGGCGGCGTGGATGACGTCGTACTCCCTCTCTTCACAATGTTTGACAATTTCCAATAGCGGCGGCACGCCCAGGTTCAGTTCGCCATATTCAGGCAGGTTGACCGACGCCACCGCCGGAAACCGGAAAACGCGGCCTTCCCGGGCGGCGCGCTCTCCAAAACAGATAATGTCAAGCGGCCGGCTTTTGTGATCGCAATGCTCTTCCAGGCGCCGGAGGATGCTCGTCGCCCCGTTTACCTCGTCAAACGTGTCGGTGAACAGGCCCACCTTGAGCGGGCGCAAGTCGGCGTCCTCAGGCTCATCCGGAAAGATCTCCTTGTTTAACCGGATCAGAAAATGCCGCTGCCGGCTATGATAATTCGCGGCCAGCGAATGCGGCAGCAGCAGGGTCTGTAATGCCACAATCTTACCAATTTTATCAAAGTTGTCAACCAAGTTGAAAAGCGACAGATCGGAGAGACCGCCCAAGGTTGAGCGCACGCCCGCAGCCCACGCGGCGCTAACCAGCGAAAACAGGCGATTGTGATAGGTTTCTCCTCCGGCGCTGCCACCCTTCGCTGACTCCGCGATTACGGGAATGAGAGCGTTGCGAAGGTCCGCGTCTTCCCAGGCTGCTTTAAGGACCCCGGCGGCCCGGCCGTCCCCTACCGCGAGCGCCAGCAGGCCCGTCCATTTGCGCGCGCTGGCGAAAGAGCCGTTCAGACCCGGCGTTGCCAGACTGGCGAGGCTCTTCCCCCAATGGCGTTTTTCTTTTTTGTTCATGTCTTCAACGCTTTGAGCCAGCAGGCCCAGCATCGTGTGCGCCAGCTTGAGCGTGCTCCCGTGCGCCCCCCGGGCATGCGTGCGGCCTGCCTTCACCTCGGCAAGAAAATCGGCGATGGAGTTTGCCGGACCGGTTTCGGTCCAGGCGCTGGCCAGGTCATAACCCGCATGATCGTCCGATCCCGCGGTAAAGCTTATCCGGTCCGTGGTGACCGGCTCCAGGTTGTGTTTCTCAGCCAGCTCCATCAGGAGCTCCGCGGAGCACCGTTCCGCCAACCGCCGGGACATCGAGTTCTCCCGCTCCAGCGTGGAGCCGTTATGGACCTCCCAGCGCGGGAATAGCAGCATCAGCCTCTCGATGTGGCCGCGGGTCAACTCGCCTCCCAGCCGCGTCAGCGGATGCGCCAGCACGTAGGTGATCTCTTCCTGGTTGAAGTACGACACCAGATCATAAAGATTGGGCCGCAGTTCCTGAATATCCCGGTGCTGATCCTCGCTGATGCCGAGAGCCAGCGCATGCAGCTTGACATCTTCGCCGGGGAAATAAGTAGTGACTTCCTCGCTGATGAAAAAATCGGGGTGATGAGCCAGCCGCAGGGCGCCTTCGATGGTGTTGTGATCCGTCAGGGTAACATACGTCATCCCTGTGTTCTTGCAGACCTGGTAGGCTGTTTCGGGGTCCGTGTTGCTTTCTCCGACACCGGCCTGTCTGAGAATCCACAGGTCCGATTCCTGGGAGAACCGCGAATGGAGATGGAGATCAACCCTGGTGACTCCGGCGGTTTTGGCTGAACTTCGTGCCTTGCCGGTCAGGCTCACCAGGCGCTCCGGGGCGGCCGCAAGCAGACCGCAATGGATGTAAATTTGATTTCCTTCATATTAAGGACCGCCGCCTAAGGGCACCCGAAAAGGCGATCCTCTCGGCGACCCTCTAGCTAAACATCATACTTGAAATTCAATGCCGCGGGCAAGGCCATTTAGCGGGCTTTGGACTTTGGATATTGGACTTTGGATTTTTGATTAAATAGATTAAGACTTTGGATTTAACCAAAATCCGGTTTCCGGGATCCACTTTTCTGTTTATACGGCTGGCTGGCCGGTAATGTACGATACATCGAGGGCAAAATCCGTGGAATGGAGCATTATGTGCAACCCCGAGCTTGGCGATTCTCTGGCGAGACTGGCGCGAAAACTAAACTCCCATACAAATGAACTGCGGCTTAAATACGGCGACGTCTACGAAGGATTTCGCGAAGGCAACCTCGATGGATCTTCCTTGAGCGGTTTAAACAAGGTCATCCACGAGATCGAGACTGACGTAGCCGATCTTGAGAAGCTGACCGAAACTCCTTAAATGGCCCCCCCGAAAGATAAAGCGGGCAAATCCCGGCAGGCGGCGCTCCGGTCGCTGCCATCGGTGGAGGAGCTGCTCGAGACGGAGGCGCTCAAGTCAGCGATGACGGCGCATGGCCGCGGCCTGGTGGTGCAGTCGGCGCGGGCTGTCATCGGCCGGCTGCGTCAGGACATCATGTCGGGAAAAACGGTCCCGGATGAGATCCTGGCGCCGGAGCATCTGGGGCCCCTGATCCAGGATGAATCTGCCATTATATATAATCCTTCGCTCAAACGGCTTGTCAATGCCACGGGCGTCGTCGTCCACACCAATCTTGGCCGCTCCGTGCTGGCGCCGGAGGCGATTGAAGCCGTCGCGGCCGTGGCGGGCGCCTATTCCAATCTTGAATACAGCCTGGAAAAAGGCGCGCGCGGCTCGCGCCACAATCACATCGAACGGATCATCACGGCGCTGACCGGCGCGGAGGCCGCCCTGGTTGTCAACAACAATGCCGCCGCCGTGCTGCTGGCCCTGTCCGCCTTTGCCGCCGACCGTGAGGTCGTTGTCTCGCGGGGAGAGTTGATCGAGATCGGCGGATCGTTCCGCATCCCGGAAATCATGGCTGCCAGTTCCGCCAGGCTGGTGGAGGTGGGCACCACCAACAAGACCAAGCTGGCTGACTATCAGAAAGCTATCGGAACATCAACATCAATGTTGCTGCACATCCACACCAGCAATTTTAAGGTTGTCGGCTTCACGGCGGAGGTTCCCATCGCCGAACTGTCTGCCCTCGCGCACGAACACGGGCTGATTGTAATGGACGACCTGGGCAGCGGCGCGCTTGCCGGGCCGCCGGTCCTCGCCGGCGAGCCTTCCGTCGCGGAAAGCCTCGCCGCCGGGGCCGACATCGTCACTTTTAGCGGTGACAAACTGCTCGGCGGGCCGCAAGCCGGCATCGTCGTCGGCAAGGCGGGACCTGTCAAAAAAATGAAGTCCCATCCGATGGCTCGGGCCCTCCGGGTGGACAAGATGACACTGGCGGCGCTTCAAGCGACGCTATCCCTGTACCTGAAGCCGGAAGAAGCCATGAAACGGATCCCGACGCTGCGCATGCTCGGCGAGCCGGCAGCAGATATCGAAAACCGGGCAACGGAGCTGGCCGCCTGTCTGGCGGCGCTCGGAAGTGATCTTGCTACGCAAGTAGAGATGGCCGCGGCCAAGGTTGGCGGCGGGGCGTTGCCCCTGCTGGAGCTTGATTCGTATGTATGCGCTATCAGTCCGGCTTCGCTGACGGCGGAGCAACTGGCCGGCCGCCTCCGGCGAACGGACCCGCCGGTCGTCGGCCGCATTCACAAGGACCGGCTCCTGCTGGACGCGCGCACGATCCTGCCGGGGCAGACGGAAGAAATTGTCAGCGCCATGAAACAGGCGCTCAGGCAAAAATGAATCAGCGGGGATACGCGTGAAACAGATCAATCATCCATCATCAGGTTTTTAGGCGATTTGCCAGGATTGAAGCAAGCGGTTTGAAATGGAAGAAATCCATCATCCATCATCCACCATCCACCATCTGGTTTTAGGCACCGCCGGCCACATCGATCACGGCAAAACGGCGCTCATCAAGGCGCTCACCGGTGTAGACACCGACCGCCTGCGCGAAGAGAAGGAACGGGGCATCTCCATCGAGCTTGGCTACGCGGAGCTGGAACTGCCCTCGGGGACGACGATGAGCATCGTCGACGTCCCCGGCCATGAGAAGTTTGTCCGGAACATGGTCGCTGGGGCCAGCGGCATCGACATCTTTCTGCTGGCGGTCGCGGCCGACGACGGCGTCATGCCCCAGACGCGCGAGCACATGGCGGTCATCCAGTTGCTTGATATTCCCCAGGGTGTGGTGGCGATCACCAAAACCGATCTGGTCGATCCCGAGATGGCAGAGCTCGTCCAGACCGAGGTGGAAGACTTCCTGGCAGAGACCCCTTACGCGGAAGCGCCGGTGGTGCCCGTCAGCTCGAAAACCGGCGAAGGCCTGCCACTGCTGCTGGGCCATCTGGAAGAGGCCGCCAGCCGGGCCAGCCGCGCGCACAAGGGGTCGCCATGGGCGCGCCTGCCAATCGACCGTGTCTTTACGCTGAAGGGGATTGGCACCGTGGTCACAGGCACGCTGTGGTCCGGCCAGATCTGCGCCGACGACAGCCTGCTCGTCCTTCCCGCGAGGCTGCCGGCGCGGGCCCGGTCAGTCCAGATCCATGACCGGAGCGTTCAATGCGCCGAGGCCGGTTACCGCGTGGCGGTAAACATGTCCGGGATCGACCGGGAGCAGCTGGCGCGCGGGCAGATGGTAACGAGGGGCGAAGGTCTTGAGACTACCTACATGGTTGATGCGCGCGTTCGCCTGCTGGATTCGGCACCGAGGCTCAAATACGGAGCACAGGTCCGCTTCCACCATGGCACGGCGGACTACACGGCCAAGCTGATGTTCGCCGACCGGGACCGGCTGGGGCCCGGAGAGAGCTGCTTCGCGCAGATCAGGCTGAAGAAAAAGATCGTGCCGGCACCGGGTGACCGTTTCATCCTCCGGTCGCTGAGTCCAGTAAACACTATTGGCGGCGGCGTTGTCATCGATCCGGCCCCCCGGAAACACGGCCGGGGAGAAGAAATCGTCAGCCGTCTTGACATTTTGGAAAAAGATGACCCAGTCCAGATCATCATGCTGCTGCTTCGAGAAGCGGGAGCAGACGGCATCAGCCTCGAGGAGCTGAAGCGCCGGAGTCACCTGCAGGACACGGAAATCGATGCGGTGCTTGCCGGCAGGGAGCTTGCCTCCACCAGAGAATCAGGCGACATCGTTTACCTTTTTTTGCCGGAAATTGTCGCCGGGCTCGAAAAACAGGCTATTGAGGCGCTCTCTGAACACCAGAAAAAATTTCCCGCCGATCCCGGCATGAAGGGAGAAGAGCTTGCCCGCAGCGTGGGTCTGCCCCCCGCCGGGCCCGCCTTTAAAGCACTGATTGGAGGACTGCTCGGCCGTGGAGAGATCGCGCAAAAGCAGCAGCGCTACCTGCTCCCCAGCGCCGAGGCAAAGCTGTCACCGGCGCAGCGGGGCTACCTGGAAGCAGTACGGGAACGGCTGGCCAAAGCCGGCCCGGCGCCGCCGTCGATCCTGGAGCTGAGGGCCGCCACCGGAGCCGGCGATGTGGAGTTAAAACTGGTCCTTAAGCTTATGGAAGAGCGGGGCCAGGCGGTCAGGGTGAAGCCCGATCTTTTCTTTGCGCCGGCAGCAGTTGACAATGCGCGTAAAATAACGATTGACTGGTGCCAGGAAACAGGCAAGATCACTCTGGCTGAGCTGCGGGACCGGCTGGGAGTGAGCCGTAAATTTGCCCAGGCGCTCCTGGAGTATTTCGACCGCGCTGGCCTCACCCGCAGGATAGAGGATTACCGGGTTTTGCGAAAGTGGAAGGCGGATACTTGATCCTGGATGGCTGATACCGGATAAGCTAATATCATAATCCGGCCGGTTTCGCTTTAGCTTCGGTTTTAATTCCGTCTGTAACAGGGGAGGGCACGGGTCTGGTGGCCCAGCCGGTCTTCAAAACCGGTAAGTGGCGGTAACCCCGTCATTGGTAGGTTCGATTCCTACGCCTTCCCGCCACCCTTGTCTTATTCTCTGGGGACGCCGCAACCTTGACTCCACGGTAATATGGATAGACCCAAAGGCGCACTTCAGAGTTGAATGCGCCAAATAAATGATTTCAAATTAAAACATTCTTGAGCATCGCGTATCACGCGGCCGTTCAACAGTCAGAATGAACAAGGGCGACCCCGTCTGTCCTCTCCCAATTTCCCGGCTCTGGTGCTAGACTTAGAAAAGAAAATAAAATCCGGGGGTGTGAGCGATGGGTCCTAATTCCGAGGGAGGGCGGCGTCCGGTTATCTACTGGGCATCCTGCCCTGAGTGTTTCACCTATATTTGGGTGGATGAGCGTGATCTTAAAGGTGAAAAAGTGGTGACTTGTCCGTACTGCGATACGCTCATTTCTCTCTCCGGAGGCGCCCTGCTGTCAGAAAGCTGCAACCGGCTGCAGGCTCTCCTCGAAGACATCGAGAGACAAATCGCCGCGATGCCAACCGCAATTGACGTGCACCGGTTCATTTCCGAACAGGTTGGCCATATCGCCGGCGCTTTTAACGACCGGCTGGATGAGATCCAGGAAAGCAAGGATGAAGCCGGCAGCGAGTCCGGCCACGTTGAATCCGGTAAAAAGCGGGCCTCGTAATCGGGTCCCACCCTCCTGTTAGAATAACGCCCCGACTGTCTCCGGAAACCAACCCTGAAATCGCCGCTGTCAGCCATCAGGCGGCCAGGCGGGGCAGCTTTGCCGAAGCCCCGGCTGGGCTGCCGGCGAGCGTCAGGGAGGCGCTGGCGCGCACCGGCGTAAAGACCCTTTATAGCCACCAGGCGGCAGCGCTCAGGCTGGCCCGGGAGGGTAAGAACGTGGTTGTCACCACGGCCAGCGCCAGCGGCAAATCCCTCTGTTTCAACCTGCCGGTTCTCAGTGAGCTGGCCGGAAACCGCCACTCGCGGTCGCTTTACCTTTATCCCACGAAAGCGCTCACGCAAGACCAGGTGCGCAAGCTGCAGTCCTTCCGGCTCCCGTTCGCCAAACCCGGGATTTACGATGGCGATACTCCCTCGGAGCAAAGGACACAAATCAGGAAGAAAGCCAATATTGTTCTGTCAAATCCGGATATGCTCCATGTTGGCATTCTACCGCACCATGATTCCTGGGCGGACTTCTTTTTCAACCTGAAATACGTGATCATCGACGAAGCCCATTCTTACCGCGGCGTCTTCGGCTCCCACGTCGCCAACGTCGTCCGCCGCCTCCGGCGTGTCTGCGCCCTCTACGGCGGCGAGCCGCGCTTCTTGCTGACGACGGCCACCATCGCCAATCCCGAGGAGCTGGCCGCAGCGCTAACGGGACTGGATCATGTTCTGGTGAGCCGTGACGGCTCCCCCCGCGGAGAGCGGCAGATAGTTTTCTGGAATCCGCCATTAATCGACAAATCGCTCGGCACCCGCAAGAGCGCGTTTGGCGAAGCGTCGATGCTGCTGGCCAGGCTGCTGCGAGGCGGTTCGCGCACGATTGTCTTTGCGCGGACCCGAAAAGGCGCTGAGCTCATCTACAGCTTCGCCCGGCGGCTGCTGGAGGAGGAGCCGGCGCTGGCGGCAGCGATTTCTCCCTACCGGGGAGGCTACACTCCCCGGCAGCGCCGTGAGATTGAAAAGGCATTGTTTGAAGGACGCCTTCTCGGCGTCGTCTCCACCAGCGCCCTGGAGCTGGGAATTGATGTGGGAGGCATCGACGCCGTCATCTCCGTCACCTTTCCGGGAACCGTGGCCAGCCTCCGGCAACAGTGGGGGCGCGCCGGCCGCGGCGGCGAGCAGAGCCTCGCTGTTTTCATCGCGGGGCTGGACGCCCTTGACCAGTACTTTATGTCGCATCCGGACCAGCTGCTCGAGCGCGACCCCGAGGCGGCAATTCTGGATTTTACCAATGAGCAGATTTTTAACAGCCACCTGGGCGCCGCCGCGTTTGAAACGCCGCTGACTCCGGCCGATGAGCGGTATTTCGGACCGAAACTGCCGGCGGCTGCCGCCTCTCTGGCAACAGCGGGCGCTCTCCGGCAAAAAGACGGCAATTTCGTGTGGGCGCGTCCGGACTTTCCCGCCGCCTCTATTTCACTGCGCTCATCATCGGCTGACTCTTTTGCCATCGTCCAGGAAGACACTGGCGCGGTCATCGGCGAGGTGGAGGCGGAGCGCGCCTTCATATTTGTGCATCCGGGAGCGATCTACCTGCATATGGGCGAGACATTTCAGGTGGTCAGCCTCGATCTGGCCGCCCGGGTGGCGCTGGTGCGGCCGGTTCTGGTTGATTTCTATACCCAGCCCAAAAAGGAGACCAGCGTGGAGATCGAGGAGCCGCTGCTGGCGCGCACGGCCGGTGACGTCAAGCTTTCTTTTGGCCGGCTGCTGGTCACCGAGCGGGTAATCGCATATCAGAAAAAACTGTTGGCAGACAACCAGGTGCTGGAGATTGTCGACCTGGAGCTACCCCAGCAGACGTTTGCGACCGAGGGCCTCTGGTTCTGGCTGCCTGAAGAAATATACGGTAAGATCGAGCCCCGCTGCCTGCTCGGCGCCGTGCATGCGGCCGAGCACGGGTTGATTGCTCTTTTGCCGTTATTTGCCATGTGCGACAGGTGGGACATTGGCGGACTTTCCACGGGGATGCATTGGCAGACCGGAGGGCCCTCGATATTCGTTTACGACGGACATCCGGGAGGCATCGGCATCACCCGCGCCGGCTTTGACGAGTTTGAAGGGCTGGCCGCCGCGGCCCTGAAGCTCATCAGCTGCTGCCCGTGCGAATCCGGATGCCCGTCATGTATACAATCACCCAAATGCGGGAATCTGAATGAGCCGCTGAGCAAGGAAGGGGCGATCGCGATACTGAAGGGGATTTCAAAAAGTTTCTAGTTTCTTGTGTCTGGTTGCAGGTTTTCGTTCCAGGTTCTGATGAAAAACTATGAACCAGAAACCGGAAACGCGAAACCGGTAATTTATTTTCTTATGGATAGAAGTTAATGAAAGATGTTAAGTATATTTCCGTGATTGGAGCCGGCGAGTGTGACGCAGGGACAGCCCGGATGGCGAAAGAAGTGGGCAGGCTGATCGCCCGGGCCGGCGCGGTTCTGGTTTGTGGCGGCATGGGCGGCGTCATGGAAGCGGCCTGCCGCGGAGCCAAGGGCGCGGGCGGCACCACCATTGGCATCCTGCCGGGGCTGGACCGCCGGGATGCGAATGAATGGCTGGACTATTCTGTTTGCACCGGCATCGGGCATGCGCGCAACCTGGCTGTTGCCGCCAGCGGAGCCGCAGTCATCGCGATCGGCGGTGAATTTGGAACGCTGTCAGAAATAGGACTTGCCCGCAAATGCGGGCGGCCGGTTATCACGCTGGAAAGCTGGGAGATTAAGAAAGACGCCGGCACCCCTCCGGGTGTGACCCCGGCAGCGACGCCGGCAGAAGCCGTCAGGATGGCTCTTGATCAATGAGGAACAAAGTCAATTTAAGTAATACAACTATTTTACCAAGTCTAGCGGCAGAGCTGGAACTTGACCCAGATTTGTCAAAAGATTGTCGACATGATATGCTCTTTTTCTCAGACGGAAGGGGTGGGCGCCCTGGGTTTCAGAAAAAGAGGCAAGCCTGGGAGAGGAGAAAAAGTGGACAAGCAGCCGAAAAAACCGTATGAGAAGCCAGAATTGGTCAAGCACCTGAATCTGAAGGACATAACCTTTGAGTGCTCTGGCTGGTCTTGCAGCGTCACTGTGCCTCCGGCCCCCTAAACACAAGCAGCGAAAGGGTCTGGAAGCTCCAAAAAAGGCGGCGATCAGCCGCTTTTTTATGTCCAGTAACCGGTTCCTTCACCTTCTTGGGCTGCGCGCACTTCAGCCAGAATCTCCTCGCCACCGTTTTTTTCCATCCGCCTGGCCAGCGTCTCGCCCAGCTCTTCCGCGGAGCCCGACGGGCCCTCAATCGAGTCGCGGACAGAGCGGCTGCCACCAATGGAGCCCAGATAAGCGTCGAGCCTAAGACCGCCGGAGTCCACGACACCGTAGGCTCCGATGGGGACCTGGCAGCCTCCTTGGAGCTGCTTCATCAAGGCCCGCTCGGCGCGCACGGCTACTGCCCCCGCTTCGTCGTTTTCCGGCTGGACCAGCCTCCGGGTGATGCTGTCATCCCGGCGAACCTCAATCGCGATAATGCCCTGGCCTACGGCGGGAACGATCTCCTCTGTGGAGAAATAAAACCCGATATGCTCTTGCTTTTCCAGGCGCCTGACCCCGGCCGCCGCCAGAATCGCCCCCTCCAGCCCTAGCTCTTCGATCTTCCTGATCCTCGTATCAATGTTACCTCGTATGTCAACGATCTCCAGGTCAGGCCGCAACGACAGCAGTTGCGACCGCCGCCTGAGACTGCTGGTGCCCACGCGCCCGCCGGCCGGAATCTGCCTCAGGCTGCTGGCCTTGCCGATAAAGACATCCCGGGGGTCATCGCGGAAAGAAAAAGCGCCAATCGCAAGCCCCTCCGGCAAAGCCGTAGGAAGATCCTTGGCGCTGTGCACCGCCAGATCGATATCGCCCTTGATCAGCGCGTTCTCGATCTCCTTGACAAACAGGCCTTTCTCGCCAATCTTCGCCAGTGACGATTCCAGGATCCGGTCGCCGGCAGTGGAAATCTTCTCAATTTTGACGGACAGGTCGACATTGCGTTTCTGGAGATGCCAGGCTATCAAGCGAGCCTGAAACATGGCCAGCTCGCTGCCGCGGGTTCCCAGCACCAGACGTCTGGCAGCAGCCTCAGTGCTCATCTTCACTCCGGCCGGTCAATCCATATCCTTTTTTGACATTTTGGAAGATTTATAACCATTTAACCTGAACAGTCGCCTCATTGATTCCACGTACAGATAGCCGCCCCGTTCATTTGAGGCCCTTTTTAGCTCCACCGTAGGGCCATGCAAGATCTTGTTGACGATGCCGGACGCCATCGCTTCGATCCGGTTGCGGTCATCTTCCGAGAGCTCACCGTCAAATCTGGCCAGTGTTTTGGCCAGCTCCGCTTCCTTGACATCTTCGGCCATCGCCCTCAGCGCTGTTATCGTCGGCACCACATCCAGGCTTGAGAGCCACCGGCTGAAGCTCTCCACTTCCTCCTCGATAATCTTTTCCGCCTTCTTTGCCTCTTTTTGACGAGCGGCGGCGTTTGCCTCGGACACCTCGCTCAGATCATCAATATCATAAAGAAATGCATTGTTAACCTCGTTAACACCCGGCTCGATATCACGGGGAACAGCGATGTCAATGAAGAAGATTGCCCTGTGATGACGCCGGCGAATCGCCCGCTCCACCTCATTCTTGTGCACTACGTAACGGGAAGCGCCGGTTGAGCTGATGACAATATCCGCCAGTGGCAGGTATTTGTTTAAATCATCAAACGGAATCGCGGTGCCGTTGAATTTTTCCGCCATCTGCTCTGCATGACTGAAAGTCCGGTTTCCCACAAATATGCCGGCAATGCCATGGGAGAGAAGATGGGTGGCGGTTAACTCTCCCATCTTGCCCGCCCCCAGCAGCAGCACCGTCTTGCCCTCCAGATCGCCGAATACTTTTTTGGCCATTTCGACCGCGACGGACGAAACCGAGACGGGGTTTTCGCCAATCGCCGTCTCGGTCCGCACCCGCTTGCCCGCCTCCAGCGCATGGCGGAAAAGGCGATTGAGAAGGACGCTCGTGCTTTGCTGCTTGTGGGCCCGCCGGTATGCCTCCTTGATCTGGCCCATGATCTGCGCTTCCCCGACAACCATCGAATCAAGGCTGCTGGAGACGGTGTAAAGGTGGCGCACAGCGGCATCGCCCTCATGAAAATAAGAGCAGCGCTTGAGTTCCCCGGGGTCGACGCCACCGATGTCAGACAGCGCCGCCACCACCTCTTTTAACCCGGTTTCCGGATGTGAAGCAACCATGTACACTTCAGTCCGGTTACAGGTAGAAAGCGGCACGACCTCAAGCACCCTGGAACCACTCAGCAGCCGTTGCGAGAGCTCGGAAGCCTGCTCCCCGCCAAGTGAAACTTTTTCCCGCAGCTCCACCGGAGCTGTCTTGTGATTTATGCCAAATACCGCGAGATGCATTTGTCGATCTCCGTCTGCGCCGCCAGATCGCCGCCGGCGTCAAGAGCGGCAACGAGGTCAATCGCCGCCAGATCCGTCAGGCATTGTTTTTTTCGTTCCTGATCCTCGATCCCGGCCAGCACCCGCTGGCGCGCCTTTCCCAGCAACTCCACCGCCCGGGTCCATGCCGGCGGGAATTCTTCTTCCAGCTGCAGGCGCAGCCGTTTCGCCAGAGCTGGCAGCGCGCCGCCGGTTGACACCGTAATTAACAGGTCCCCGCGCCTGATCCGGGAGGGAATGTAGAAATTGCATTGCTCAGGCTTGTCGGCGACGTTGAGAAGCATGCGCCGGGCGTGTGCCTCCTCCTCTACAGCCCTGTTGACAGCATCGTCATCCGTGGCGGCTATGGTCAGAAAGGAGCCCTCCAGGTCGCCCCAGCGGTAGGTACGGGCAATATACTCGTACCGGCCGCGCTGCTTTTCGAAACCTGCCGCGAGCGCCGGTGAAATCACCTTCACCCTGGCGCCACAGGCAAGGAGGTTCGTGACTTTGCGCAGCGCCACCTGCCCGCCGCCGATCACCGTGCACTGGCGGCCGTCCACCTTGAGGTTGACGGGGAAGATTGCCATGACAGCTACCTAACGTAAGAGTGCAAACCGGGCAGCAGGTAATTGACTCCGATGTACGTAAACAGCACCACCATCAGACCAATGATGGCAATTATTGCCGAGTGACGCCCCCGCCAGCCCCATGTCAGCCTGGTGTGCAGATAGGCGCCATAGAAGAGCCAGGTGATCAGCGACCAGGTCTCCTTGGGATCCCAGCTCCACCAGCTGCCCCAGGCTTTATCGGCCCAGATGGCACCGGTGACGATGGCGATGGTAACCATGGGAAATCCGAAGGCGATGGCGCGGTAGCTAACCTCGTCAAGCACGTCAAGTGACGGGAGCCTGTTGGCGAAACTCGGCCTCGAAGCTCCCTTGCCGGCCAGCAGGCCCAAAAACAGCAGCCCCACGAGGCCGATGCCGCCGGCACCGAGAATCTTGTAGACATCGCCGCTGGCATACTGGTTGTAATACTGGCCGGCGGCGTTAACGGCTTCCGTCGGATTCGCCCATTCGAAGCCCATCCAGATGCCGATCGCCAGGCCGACGACGGCAAACATAAGCGTGAAGGCAATCACCACGTTCTGGTACCTCTTCTTAAGCAGATATTCCTGGACCACGTAGAAGAACCCGGCGCCGAAGGCAAGCGCAAAAAAGCCGTAAGAAAGCATGGCTATGGTGACATGGATCCAGAGCCAGCCGCTGTTGAGGATCGGCCGGAGCGGCTCGGGCCCGTTGTTGAGCACCAGAGCGATGCTCTCGATGACAAACGCGGTCGGTACCACAATGGCGCCGGCGGCGCGGATAGGGTAGATCCGCTCCGTGATCAGATAAAAAAGAACGATGCCCCAGCTAAACAGGGACAGCGACTCATACGAATCGGTCAGCGGCGGGTGCCCGGAGTCCGCCCAGCGCATCCCCAGGGAAAGGGTGTGGGTGAACAGGCCCAGGATCAGCAGCATCGTCGCCAGGTTCGCGGCACGGCGGTTGCGGGTAATCAGAAACCAGATATAAACGGATCCCGCTACCAGATAGGTAAGCAGCGTGACTATGGCAAAAATGCTCTCGAGCTTGTCCATCTTTACCGGGCCTCCTGTCCCAGTTTGAGCCGCAGTTCTTTAACAATGCGCTCAAAATCGCGCTCAAATCCCAATTTGGCCCGGTTGGTCCGTCCTCCCACCAGCAGCTGCCCGTCTTCGCCGGCCTTGATCCAGATGCGCCGCCGGGGAAGATAAAGCGCCACCATGATTGAAAGCATCATCAGCGTGCCGCCGACGTAGACCAGCGTCTTGAAAGGTTTGTGGTTCACTTCCAGAATGGATACCGGCGCGCCGGTGATTTGATCGTAATCGTAGCTCTTCTGGTAGAAGTTGGCCCCGTCGATCTCGAGGGGGTCGCCCTCTCTGATGGATTTGCGCTTGAGCGGCCGGTTATTCTCAAAAACCTGGATGTCACTGATAAAGGAAGAAGGCTGCAGATCAAAAACCTGCGTGATCTGGCTGATGTCGCCGCCGTCCTCACGCTGCACCGTCTTCCCGTCGGCAAGCTGTTTGACCGGAACGATGCTGCCGTTCTTCAGCAGCGCTTTGCCTTCATATTCCATCTTAAACTGATAGTTGATCACCTGCAACGAAGTGTTCGGCACCGCCACCATCTGGCCATCTGGCACCGCCAGCGATTCGTCATAACCAAGCTGGCTGCTTAAGAGCGCTCCCGCGGCGATGAAGATGAAGCTAACATGAAAAAACAGCGAAGCGAGCGGCGCAAAACGGCCTCTCTCGGCCAGCACCGATCCGGTCTTTCCCTGGTACAGCCGGTAATGATGATCGCGGATGACCTGGCGCGCCGCATCCATCCCCGGCTCACCCGCCCCCGGAAACGCCGCCGCTTGCGGCTGGTTGGCAACAAATATGTCCTTGACATCAACCTTTTGCCGGAAAGTGTGCCTGAGTGTCGCGGGCAAGCGGTTGGAGATGCAGAGAATCAGGCTGAGCACCAGCGTAAACAGCAGCGCCAGAAACCATCTTGACTGGTAGACATTAAACAGGCCGAGGCTGTTATAAAAATGATAAAGCGGACTTTTGATGATATCGGAGGTGAGGACGTCGTCCCCCTGGGGAAGGATCGTGCCGATGACCGAGACGATCGCGACCACAAACAGAAGCGTCACGGCCAGCTTCATCGAGATTAAAGTGTGAAAGACACGCTTTCCGGAAGCCAAGAGCACCGCCAGCACGACGCCGATGTCCAGCACCGCCAGCAGCCAGTGCAGCCAGCTCAGATCGTGGACGCCGTTATCACGGTAATAGAAGACCGACAGATAGACGTCGAGAGCAAACAGCGAAAAAGCGACAATCGCCAAGAACATGACATCAGACGCCTTCCTTTCGATAGAAGGCTTGTTATTTGCCGCATGTGCCATTGTTTCCGTTTCTGTTTAAACTCAAAATTATCGCCAAACGCGCAGGCGAAAGAAAAGTAAAAACACTTTTGCGCTTCGCTTATTCCAGCGGCGCATCCTGCCGGGATTTTCGCTCGGTTGGTGTCGTTCTTCTTGCGAAGGCGCCCCCGATAATTATGCACGACTTCCGGCGGCGGGTCCAAACGGTCCGTCAAGAGAAAAGCGTTGTACCAGCTGAGAGCAGGCCGCGAGCGGCTTCGGCGCGATCCCGCCAGGCAGCTCAAGGAATTATAATGTTGATTATCCCAGGTAAGCTATGCGTCTGTAAAAAATGAGAAGAGGCACCTGACAGATGCCTCTCTCAACGTTCTCTTCTACCAACCAGCCCAGCTTGGGTGGTTTTAAAGATTGTGAACATGATCACAATCTTTGCGGCACCCTTCCCATATTCATGCCCCGATTGATGATGGAGACGCATCTCAACACAAGACCCATCGCTTTCGCGACATTGCTTACGGGAGCGGCCCGTCAAAGGACCGTTTAATCAAAGTGCGCCTTCAACCTTCCCGTTTATGACGCTGCCAAAAAATTCCGCCTCCGTGACAACTTCCGCTACCGGAGCCCGCTTCATACCGCAGCTAATACCACCCAGGGGTATTACCATAAGCTTTCGGCGACGGTTTGTCAATAATTTTTAACCCGTAAAAAGAGGAATTATTCAGGGCCCGAGCGGCTTTTCCGGCAGATTCCCAATTTACCGGAGCCCGGCCCAGCGATTCTGCCGGGCCAGCCTATTCGATAAAGTACTTCATGCTTATTTTCTTGAACTCGCGGCTGCTGTACAGCAGCGAATAATTTTCGATGCCGGTCTTCCTTGCCAAATCAGCGGCCACTTTCTCGCATTCCTCCGGGCTGCCGCCATGGATCATGGCAAACACATTAAAATCCCACTGTTCCGCCCGGGTCCGTTCATAGCAATGGCTCACTTCGGGAGCAGCCGCCAGAATGCGGCCAACCTCTTCGGAACGGCCCTCCGGAACATCCCAGGCGCTCATGGCGTTGGCCGTGTAACCGAGGCGCTGGTGGCGCACCATGGCGCCGAAACGGCGGATTGTGCCCTCCTGCTTCCAGCGATCCACGCGCGAGATAACTTCTTCCGGGCTCATCCCTACCTGGGCGGCAATATCGACAAACGGCCGTGGCGTCAAGGGAATGCTCTCCTGGAGGAGTCGCACCAACTTTCTCTCGCGATCATTAAAAACCTTTGAGTTCAATGTTCAAAGTTCCAGGTTCAAAGTTCAAAGATTCCAGTTTCCAGTTGTCAGGTTAGGAGTTCACGCTGAACGTTAAGCATTAAACATTAGATCATGGGCAGATCAACCTGAATCTTGAACAGGCGCGTTGCCGGAAGGTCGAGGACAGGACCAACGCCGGCGGCTTTCTCAATCTCCATCAGGATCTCGCCGATGCGCTCACGGCTGGGAGCAATCAGAGTAAACCAGACGTTATAGTAATGGTTGCGTTCATAATTATGGGTGACATTGTGATATGAGTTTATCGCCGCCACCGCCTTTTCCAGTTTCTCCCGCGGCACATGCAGGGCGCAGAGGGTACTGGTGTAACCGAGCCGGCGGGAGTCAAATGACGCTCCCAGCCGCCGGATCTCACCGGATTTCATTATCTCCTCGATCCGGCTGATGACTTCCTGCTCGCTGATGCCCAGCTGCCGGCCGATGGCTGCGTAGGGACGGTCTGTTATCGGAAAATCCGACTGAATCAAAGTTATTAATTGCTTGTTAATTTCATCCATAACACAGTTCCGGCTTCAAAGTTTGAATTTCAAAGCTTGTCAAAAAAGTCTGGTTTCCAGAGTATCTGAAGTTACATATTTCAACTTGGAACTTTGAACTATCTTTTCGCCTTCGGCTGGTATATGCAAAACGGCTCTTCGCCGAGATAATCCCCGGTAAGTTCGTAGGCGCGAGCCCGGCAACCGCCGCAGAAACGGCGGTACTCACAGTAGCCGCAGCGCCCGTGATAGCCGTCCAGATCTCGCATCTGCCGGAAAACCGGCGAGCCGGCCCAGATATCGCCAAAGCTTTGCTCTTTCAGATCGCCGCATTCGACGTCCAGGAAGCCGCAAATCTGAACCTTGCCCCGGTGCGAGATAAAACAAAATCCTTGCCCGCCGAGACAGCCTTTGGCCCGGGCGTCCATGCCGAAGGCCTCAGCCGTCACCTTCCTTCCCTCGGCGTGCGCCCGCTGCCGGAGAATGCGGTAGTAATGGGGAGCGCAGGTTGGCTTGAAACTGAGCGGCAGCCGGTCCCGCTGATCGTAAACCCATGCCAGTGTCTCCTCGTACTGCTCGGGAGACAGCTCCTGATCGGCAAGCTCGCGGCCGCGGCCGGTGGGCACCAGCAGAAATGGATGGAACGCCACCGCGCCCAGGTCTAACGCCAGCTGCAGGATGGCGGGAAGCTCGGCCAGGTTTCCTTTTGTCACAGTCGTATTAATTTGAAATTTAATGCCCGCCCTCCGGGCGGCTTCGATACCTTTGATAACGTCGTCAAAAGCCCCGGGAACCTGGCGGAAATCGTCGTGGGTGGCGGCCGTGGCGCCGTCGATGCTTAAAGATATACGCTCGATGCCGGCTTCTTGCAGCCGCGCGGCGCTGACATCATCAAGGAGGCTGCCGCAAGGCGACATCACCATCTTCAGGCCCCTTTCCGTACCATAGCGGGCAATGTCATAAATGCCTTCGCGCATCATCGGGTCGCCTCCGGTGAGGATGACGATCGGCTGCCCCGTGGCGGCGATTTCATCGATCACCTGAAAACACTTCTCCAGGGGCAACTCTCCCGGGTAGGGACCCTTCTCGGCGGCAGCGCGGCAATGACGGCAGGAGAGCCCGCAGCGGCGGGTGACTTCCCAAGCCACCAGGCGAATGGTGGATGATGGATTGTGGATGGTGGATTTTAAATGATTGTTTGTTTTTGGGGAATTAGTTGTCATAGATGGCTCAGGTGGCGTGCCCATTTCACTAAATTGATATACGTACTATTATTGTTAGTCGTTAATCGGGAGATTCAGAGCTCAAAATTCAAGGCTTCCAGCCCGAAGTTAATAATTGCTCATACGACAAACTTTGTCCCAATCCAAATTTGTCTTTTCCCCGCTTAACAACAAGTAAATCTTACACCAGTTTCAACTTTGAACTTTGAACGCGAAACCTTGAACTTCCTCATCGGTCAGATAACAGGCCGGGTCCGGCGCCCAGGGGTCATTATGGACCAGATCGGCGCGCACCCGGAGCGCCCCGCCGCAGGCGTCGAACCATCTGCAGGTGCGGCAACGGCCGTGAATATGGCTCCGCCGGTCTTTAAGGCCCGCCATCAGAGGATCAGATGCGTCCATCCAGATCTCGCTGAACGGACGTTCATGCACGTTGCCAAAGCTGTAGTGCATCCAGAACTGATCCGGATGGACATTGCCGTCAAAGTCGATGTCGCCAAAGCCGACCCCGGAGCTGTACATGCCGCCGCCGTTCCATTTCAGCAGCCGCATCACCGATTCCGCCCGCGCCTCGTCCTCGGCCAGCAGTTTCAAATAAAGGTAGATGCCGTCCACATGATTGTCCACCGTGAGGATGTCTTTCTCCAGGCCCCGGTCGTGCATATCCCTGGTCCGGGCCAGGATGATGTCCAGCGCATCGCGCGTCTCCTCATGAGTCAGGTCGTCGCTTTCCTTCCCGCGGCCGGAATAAACCAGATGGTAAAAACAGGCGCGGTCGATCTTTTCGGCCTCGATGAAATCAAAGATGCGGTGCAGGTCGCGGTAATTGTGCCTGGTCAGCGTCAGGCGCAGCCCCACGCGCTGCCCCGCCTGCTTGCAGTGGCGAAAACCGGCCATCGCTTTGGTAAAAGCGCCTGGCTGGCCCCGGAAGGCGTCGTTAACGCTGCCGATTCCGTCCAGGCTAATGCCAACGTAACTAAAACCGATTTTCTTGATCCTCCGGGCGGTCTCCTCGTTGATCAACGTCCCGTTCGTCGATAGAGTGGGCCGGATTCCCAGGCTGACGGCGTGGCCGGCCAGCTCAAACAGATCTTTTCGCATAAGCGGCTCGCCGCCGGAAAACAGCAGCGCCGGAATCCGGAACCGGGCCAGGTCATCGATCAGAGCTTTGCCTTCCTCGGTGGAAAGCTCTCCCTCGTATTTCTTGGCCTCGGAATCAGTGTAGCAATGAACGCATTTCAGGTTGCAGGTTCGGCTGACGTTCCAGGCCACCACCGGCCGCCGCTCCGCGGCTGACCGCGGCCGCCGGGGAATGAGCGGGGCGCCCGCCATCGGCCGGCCCTGGCGCCCGTGCCCGTAGCGCAGCGAATCGGCCGGCGTATCACGGCCGCAGTAGAGGCGGGTGATGTCAATCATGTTATTCCTTTACAATCTTCTTGGTTTTCAGTTGTGGCCGGATCCGGCGGCGGCTGCTTTGACAACTGCTTCCATCAGGCCGGGAATCGTAAATTTTTCCGCCACAATATCAACGCGCAGGCCTAATCCCCTGGCCGTTTCCGCGGTCACGGGACCGATGCAGGCGATGATCACACTAGCGGGAATGCCGGCAAGATCCATGCCGTTGAGGATCGCTGCGAAATTTCGCACCGTAGAAGAACTCGTAAAAGTAATTATATCAATTTCCCCGGACGCGATCATACGGCGCATCCGGTCGGCGCCGCCGTCGTCGCGGACGGTTTCGTAAGCGGTGACTACTTTCACCCGGGCGCCCGCCGCCGCCAGACTTTCGGGAAGCACCTCCCGGGCTTCTTTAGCCCTCGGAATCAGCACCCGCTTTCCTTTTATGCCAAGCCCGAGCAATCCATCAACAATAGATTCCGCGCGGTACTCCGGGGGAACGAAATCAGGCTTCAGCCCGCGCTCGCGCAGAGACGCCGCCGTCGCCGGTCCAATCGCTCCCAGCTTTATGCCTTTCAAATCCCGGACATCGGCAACCAGGTCAAAGCGTGTGAAGAAATGATCCACGCCGTTCACGCTGGTGAATATGATCCAGTCGTACGCGGGAGCGGCTTTGCCTTTCAGCCCGCCGATGGCGGCGTCCAGGTCCGCGTAGCCGCCGGCGGGAGGAACGACCTTGATGGTGGGAAATTCCACCGGCTCGGCGCCGGCCGCGGCCAGGGCCTCGGTGAGAACGCTGGCCTGGGCGCGGGAGCGGGTGACGACGACTCTCCGGCCAAACAGGGGCCTGTCCTCAAACCAGCGCAGCTCTTCCCGCAGCTTTACGACTTCCCCCACCACCGTGATGGCGGGCGCCTGAAAGCCGCGCTCCCTGGCCTGATCAACGATGTTTGATAAATTGCCCGTAATTGTTTCCTGCCGGGGCGTAGTTCCCCAGCGAATCAGCGCCACTGGCGTCTCTGGGGACCGGCCGCTTCTGATCAGATTTTCGACTATCAGGGAAAGGTTTTTCACACCCATGAGAAAGACAAGCGTGCCGACACCAGTTGATATTTTATCCCATTTTATCATTGACTCCGGTTTGGCCGGATCTTCATGCCCGGTGATAAAAGCCACGTCGGCGGCGACGCCGCGGTGGGTGACGGGGATGCCGGCGCAGGCAGGCACGGCGTAAGCGGAAGAAACCCCGGGGATTACTTCAAAAGGCACCCGCGCGCGCCGAAGCGCCAGCGCTTCCTCGCCGCCGCGGCCGAAGATAAATGAGTCTCCCCCCTTCAGGCGCGCCACCGTCTTTCCGGCCAGCCCTTTGGCCACGAGCAGGTCATTGATATCTTCCTGGTTCATGGCATGGGTGCCCCCCTTCTTGCCAGCGTAAATCAGCTCTGCGCCCGCCGGGGCGTATCCGAGCAGTTCCTTGCCGGCCAGGTAATCATAGACAACAACTTGAGCGGCCCGGATACATTCCACGCCCTTGAGAGTAATCAGGCCCGGATCCCCGGGACCGGCGCCGATTAAAAAAACTTTGCCTGTGGAGTGTGTCTCACTCATTTGTTCCAAGTTCCAATTTCAAAGTTTTTAAACTTGTTAATCTACCTGTTTACTCAAGCGGCAACCATCCTGAGCCGAAGGCAAGCGATCTTTTTATAAAGCCCCGGTTTCCGCAAAATTGACTCCTTAGAATGACAAATCAACAGGAAGTTGGATTCCATGCAACAAGTCTGTGTAAAACTCAAATGCTGGGATACTTTTAACGTTGACCCGGCGCTTTGACCTAGCTATTGTCAGGACAAAGCATTAGAATTTCCTCCGGCTTGTCAAAATAGTAATCCGGCTCCAGCTCTTTCAGCCTCACCGCCGGAAAGATACCCCAACCTACCGCCGCCGTGGCGATCCCCGCCGCCTGACCGGCTTCAATGTCAAAGGGGCTGTCCCCGATATAAACCGATTCACCGGCATCCGCATCCAGACGCCGCATCGCCAGCATGATCGGTTGCGGATGGGGTTTGTGAAATTCGGTGTCATCAGTGGCCACCACCGTTTCAAAAAAATGCTCAACCTGAATCGTCCGGAAAGCCATGTTGACCGTATCGCGGCTCTTTGACGTGACAATGGCAAGCTGGGCCCCCCGCCGTTTCAGCTCCTCCAGAACGCTCTCGATGCCGGGAAAGGAGCGGATCAGCTGATCGTGCCGGGCGTGGTTGAATTCCCGGTAAGCATTATACATTTCCTCCGCCCGGGCCGGGCTGAGCAGCCGCATCTGTGTTTTGAGCGGCTGGCCCACGTTCGCCATCAGCACCTCGTCGGGCAGCTGCTCTCCCAGTACGGCGCGGCTGGCATGACGGAAGGAATCCCTGATGAGATCTATCGTGTCAACCACGGTTCCATCAAGGTCGAAGATAAAAGCCTTGAAGCATTTGTTTACCTGGTACATAAACCCTTCTATTTCCCAGCCGGAATCAGCCGGTCCAGATTCCAGTCCCTGACGATCTCCATCCCGGAAAGGTTGGTGAGCGCAAAATGGATCGGCGTCACGGAGATCATGCTCCTGCCGACCGCGTGAAAATCCGTACCTTCTTCCTTGTGATAGGAAGGATCGTCACCATAGATCATGAAGCTCTTGCCACCGGCGCCGTTTCCGCCTTCCTCCACCAGCTGATCCCGATAGATGCGCTTGCCCAACCGGGTCACCTCGGCGCCCCGGACCTGGTCCAAGGGCAGGTTGGGCGCATTGATATTTAGCAGGATAGTGCCAGAAAGATCCGCGTGCATGATTTTTGCCGACACCCGGGCCGTGAACCCGGCCACCGCGTCAAAATGAAAGGCGCGCTCGCCAGCGGCTCCCCGCCAGCCGTCCGGCCGTTCGATCGACACGGCAATCGCCGGCAGCCCCAACATATTGCCTTCGAAAGCGGCCGCAACCGTACCTGAATAGGTGATGTCGTCACCCAGATTCGGGCCGAGATTAATCCCGGAAATGACAATATCCGGCTGCCAGTCAAGAAACCCGAGCGATGCCAAGCGAACGCAATCGACAGGCGTGCCGTCAACCGAAAATCCCCGAGAGCCGTCCACGAAGGTGACTTCCGTCACATTGAGCGACTGTCCAATGGTGATGCTGCGGCCGATGGCGCTCCGGTTCTGATCCGGAGCGATGACCTCAACGTCTCCCTGGGTCTCCAGGGCCTTTTTGACCGCAAACAAGCCGGGGGAGTCAATGCCGTCGTCGTTGGTAACAAGTATTTTCACGAAGCAAATCTGATAACGGGAGAGCTAAGGGAAAGAGTCGGCGCCGGAAAGCGGCATCGGACATTTACTTGTCCGAGCCGGCAGCGGCTTTTTTCTTGCTTTCTTTTTTCTTTTTTGGCTTCTCTTCGGACCTGGAGGCTGTTGCCGAGCGCTTGCCATAATCCGTGGTGTAAAAACCGCTTCCCTTAAAATGGATGGCCACCGGATGAAACAGCCGGGTGACCCGGGCGCCGCACTTTTCACATTTTTTGACAGAATGGTCAGAAATATTCTGAAGCCTTTCAAACTGGTGCCCGCACTTGAGGCACCGGTATTCATAAATGGGCAATTGGTGTCAATCCTCCTTTCGCGCTGAGGGCGCAGAACTAAAAAACCTCGAGCCGGCCTTAGGGCCGCCCGAACAAGTCAATTTGTTGCCAACCTGGATTATAACATCTATTTGATTGTCCCGGCTTGAGGCTGCCGCCCGGCCGGCGCACCCTGCCCGCGGTCCCTGATTTCGCGCATTACTCTCACCGTTTCCCGCAGTTCGAACAGCACCGGCCGGAACGGCAAGTTTGACCTTCGCTGTTTTGTGAAACAATTTGAGACGCGGTCCGGCGTGTCGCAAGCCATTGGGAGCAAGTGAGCCATTTTTTAGATTTTTGTTTTGGATTTTCGGCGGCAAGAAAGTGAAGGACATTGCCCCCCGGAAAAGAATGCTCCTGTAGCCAGTCCTGGCAGGTTGTTGGCGGCGAAGGAACCGCAGAATTTCCCTGCCGGAATATGCTTGAAAAAACGCCCGTTACTGGCAAGGAGCGTCTCATTTTAGTATGATTCTGGCGGGTCGGACTCTGCCGCGAGCGGCGAGGTTAAGGCCTTAAATGTCAATAAAAAGATCTTTTTTCCTTAGAATAACAATATGAAAATAGCCCTCGTTTCCGAGTATTATTACCCGCTGCTCGGGGGAATAACCGAGCACGTTCACAATCTGGCCCTTTCCCTTGATAAGCGGGGTCACGATGTTACCGTCGTTACCCATAACCTGAAACCCCGCAAGCATCATCATTATCCCGACGGCCCCGTGAATTTCTCCGTGGTCAGGTTCGGCAAGGGCATTCCCATTTATTCAAATGGGTCGATTGCCCGGATTACCGTTGGCAAGAGGCTTGGCTCCACCCTGCAGAAATTTTTTCAGCAGGAGAAATTTGACGTCATCCACGCTCACTCGCCGCTGACGCCAATCTTGCCGGTCATCGCTCTCAGAAAATCAAACGCTCCGGTGACCGTGGGGACCTTTCACACGTATTTCGACCGGAGCCGCGGTTATGCCATGCTGCCAAAGAAGTCCGCCGCGCACATGGACAAAATGGACGGGAAGATCGTGGTGTCCGAAGCCTGCATCGAGGCGCTCTCCCGTTATTTTGAAACCGATTACGAGGTTATTCCCAACGGCGTCGACCCGGATTACTTTACCCCGGACGCCCCCGTCCTGCCGGAATTCGATGACGGCAAACTAAATATTCTTTTTGTCGGCCGCTTCGATCCCCGCAACGGATTGCGCACCATGATCGACGCTTTCAAGATCGTCAAATCCCGGTACTCGAACTGCCGCCTGATTGTTGTCGGCGATGGTCCCCTGCGGCCATATTACCGCTCGCTGGTAAGCAAAGAACTGGCACCGGATATTCACTTCGCCGGACTTGTCAACGGCGGCCGTCCAAGCTATTACGCCTCCGCAGACATTTATTGCAGCCCCTGCACAAAGGCGTCTTTTGGCGTGGTGTTGCTCGAGGCGATGGCTTCCGGCAAGCCGGTGGTGGCCTCCGACATCAACGGCTACCGCTTGGTAATGCAGGACGGCAAGCAGGGCATCCTCGTCGGCGAAACCGGTCCGGCCGCTTTTGCCGAAGCCCTGCTCCGGCTTCTGAGAGACCCCGAGCTGCGCCATCGCATGGGGGACCACGGCCGAAAAACCGTGCTGGCAAAATATTCATGGGACCTGGTCGCGGAGCAGGTCGAGCAGCTTTACCTGAAGCTGCTTGGCGGCGAAATAGACGAGGCTGTTGCCGCCATACCGGATCCCAAAATGGCCTTCGCATTAAAGTGACTAAAAGAAGGGCCCTGTCGATCCTGGGCTCTCTTGGCTTCAGCGCCCTTCTGGCGGACGCATCAGTTTCGCACATTCTCTGGCATCACGGCCACAAGCGGTTGGCGGCTGCTTTGCTTAGCGGCGGGGCTGCCGCCGATGGCTTGTTTGTCTACTCTTTTCTGGTTCCCAATTTCCCTCTTCTGGGAAAGACTTTCTATTGCGGATCCGGGGCGGACAGCTCCGTCGCGCTTACCTTTGACGATGGGCCGCGGTCTCCGTATACGGAGCAGATTCTCGAAGTCCTGGAGCGCGAAGGTGTGACGGCAACCTTCTTTGTCCTGGGAGAAAATGTGCGGCGGAGCCCGGACCTGGTGCGCCGGATCGAGGCCGGGGGCCACCGGGTGGCCAACCACGGAAACGATCATGACATTCTCATGTGGGCCGGGGCGGGAGCCGCCCTGCGGCAGCTGGAGGAGGGGGAGCGGGCTCTGAAACAGGCAGGCATAACTAAACCGGCGCCGCTATTCCGGGCCCCCCATGGCTGGTTGAGCCCGAGGGCCCACAGGGCTATTACTGGGCGCGGCTACCGGGTGGCGGGCTGGACCAAGGGAGTGTGGGATACGGCGCTTCCGGGAACGGAAGTGATTGTCTCCCGGACGACGGAGCTGCTTAATTCCGGGAGCGTTCTCCTACTTCATGACGGCTGGCAGGGACCGCAGCCGGAAGACCGCTCGCAAACCGTCGCGGCGCTGCCGGGAATAATCAGGGAAGCCAGATCGCGGGGCCTTAAGTTTGTCACGCTCGAGGAGTTGATCCGGGAGGCAGAGGCAGTAGCCGGGCGCCGGTGAGGCTCCCGGCCATCAGCAAGATCGGCAGGCTTGTCCTTCGCCACTGGCTGCTGGCCGTCCTGCTGGCGGCGATTGTTTACGTACTTACAAAGCGAGTGAACTACAGTCAGGTCTGGTCCGCGTTTGCGGGCGTCTCCTGGCTCTTCGTCTTCCTGGCGATTATTGCCAATCTCTCCTCCATTATGCTCAAGGTCGCCAGCTGGAAAATCATCTATAATTTTACATTTCCCGGCTTCCGGGCCCGCTGGCGCGACCTGATCTCGGCGCTGATGATCGGTTTTCTGGTAAACGCTCTGGTACCGGCGCGGATTGGCGAACTGGCCCGAGCATACGTGATAACGCGTCGCGAGTCGCTTAAAGGATATTCTCTCTCCCGCTCTACCGTCTTCGGCACGATCGTGCTCGAGCGCGTGTTTGACGGAGTCATCCTGGCCGCGATCATTTTTTACGGGGTTTTCCGGATGAACCTGCCCTCCTGGGCGGACAGAGGCGCGATGGTGCTTCTCGCCATAGCATTGATATTTGGCATTTCTCTGGTAGTGCTTGAAATCAAGCGGGAAAAGATCAAGGCGGGCGCCGCCGCTGCCCAGGCGCGGCACCGCGAAGAACATCCGTGGTGGCGCAAGCAGCTTACAAAGCTGCATGGCATCGTCGCCCGTTTCAGTGAAGGCCAGCAGGTCCTGCGAAGCCCCGGACGGGTTCTAGCGATCCTCTGCACCACATCGGCCTCCTGGATATCTCAGCTGACCGCCGTTTTCCTTTCCCTGTACGCCTTTCATCTCGGGTTTACCGGCTTCCTGGGGGCGACGCTGCTGCTGATCCTGATTAATGTCGCCGGGGCGCTCCCGGCGACGCCGGGCAATGTGGGCATTTTTCAGCTGGCAACCGTCATCCCGCTGGCAATCGCCTACGGATCCACCGCCGACGGCCATCCTTGCACGCCGGAGTTTCACTGCATCACCGAGTCCACGGCGCTGGCTTTTTCCATTGGACTGCAGGCGATTGAGGGATCGATCGGACTGGGAGTGGGAAGCGCTTTTCTCCTCAAGGAGGGCCTTAGCTTCAAACAGGTTCGGAGGGAAAGTCTGAGAGATATACAAGCGGGGTAGCAAAGGAGTTTGCCAACCGGTGGCAAATCACGTTACTATCACTTAACCTTTCGATTAGATGTTACTGAAAAAGGGAAGTCTCTTTGGAGAAATTCCGGTGGCGCTCTGACAGCCTCCGGCGGCAAGTTACAGCAACCCTTAAAGCAAGACTTTTATGCGTGTTGGCATTCCCAGATCGCTTCTTTATTACAAGTACCTGCCCTTCTGGAAGACTTTTCTGACCGGCTTGGGGCTGGAAGTGGAGACCTCTCCGCTGACCAACAAGAAAATCCTTTCCGCCGGCGTCAAAGTGGCGGAAAACGAGCTCTGCGTCCCGGTGAAAGCTTTCTATGGCCACTGCATGTCTCTTCGCGACCGCGGCGTCGACGCGCTGTTCGTACCGCGCGTGGTTAGTGTCGAAGAGCGGGCTTACACCTGCCCCAAGTTTCTCGGACTTCCTGACATGATCGGGGCCGTGGCCGACAACCTTAGCCTGCCACCGCTGCTGACGCCGAAGCTGAACCAGCGGGAGAAGCCAAGCGAATTTAAATGGCAGCTGATTAATTTTGCCCGGGAACAGTTCGGCCTCGGCTTGCTGGACGCGGTCGCGGCGCTGGAGTCGGCCAAGGTGGCGCAGCGGCGCTATGAGGAAAGCCTCGTGGCGGGCCGGCGTCCGCTGGACCTGCTCCCGGCCAGCAAGCTGAACCGGGCCCGCTGGCGGGCCCCGGTCAAGGGAAGGCCCAAACGCATCGGCCTCCTCGGCCATCCTTACAATATTTACGACGGGTATATCACCCAGAACCTGATTGCCCGCCTGGAAGAGACAGGCGTGGAGCTGATCGTTCCGGAAATGACTGACCATCACGTATTGATGGAAGCTGCAACCGATGTGCCAAAGCAGCTTTACTGGAGTTACGAAAAGGAGATCATGGGAGCGATCAACCACTGGACCGGCAACCGCTTGGTGGACGGCGTCATCTACGTCCTTGCCTTTGCCTGCGGGCCGGACTCGCTGATCCAGGTGCTGATCGAGCACCGGGCCAGGCAGCACAGGGTGCCGCTGATGTCACTGACGGTCGACGAGCATAGCGGTGAAGCGGGGCTTGTTACCCGGATCGAGGCTTTTATTGACATGCTTACCCGGAAGTCCGCCATAAGCGCCGCATAGCAGAATAGATGGTAGATAGTGGATGTTGGATGGCGGATGCTGGAAAAAAACCATGAATGGTGTTGAGATATGAGGCCTGTGAGTGAAATCAAGGTGACGACCCCGCATCTGGGCAACCTGCACCTGCTGCTCGACGACCTGTTTGACCGCCTCGGAGTCGAGTATATCAAGCCGCCGCCGTCCTCCACGAAGACCCTGCAGATAGGCGTCAAGCACAGCCCTGAATTTGCCTGCCTGCCGCTTAAGATCAATTTGGGCAATTTCATCCAGGCGCTGGAGCAAGGGGCAAACACGATCGCCATGGCCGGCGGCCACGGCCCCTGTCGTTTCGGCTATTACGGCATCGTCGAAGAGCGCATTCTCCGTGATCTCGGCTACGATTTCGACTTTATCATGCTGGAGCCTTTCCGGGACGGTCCCTGGGCCTTTTACCGGACATTTGCTGAACTTTCTACCGGACTATCAATATTGAAACTGTGGAAAATCCTCAAGTCGTCATTTTCCAAAGGACGCGCCTTTGACCAGTTGACTTGGCGGTCGCTGCAGGTGCGCGCCTTCGAGGTAAACCGGGGGGACACCAACAAAGCCCTACGCCAGGCGGAGAAGATCCTGGCGGCGGCCCGTTCACAGGAAGAAGTTGCGGCGGCGGCGGCAGAGTCAATGGCGGTAATTAACTCCGTCGAGCAGGACCCCGGGCGGGATGTTCTCAAGATCGGGATCGTTGGTGAGTTTTATCTGCTCCTGGAGCCATTCAGTAATTTTGATCTTGAGGAGATCCTTGGTAATATGGGAGTTTACCTGGAGCGGACCGTCTGGGTGACGGATTGGATCGCTCCCCGGAGAGACAACAAGATTTTTGGCTTTTCCAAGCATCTGCTGGCGGAGAAAGCAGAGCCTTTCCTAAGTCACAATGTCGGCGGCGAGGGCCGGGAGACGGTTGGCAGCACGGTGCTGTTCGCCGAGCGCGGTTTCGACGGCGTCATCCAGCTGCTGCCGTTCGGCTGCATGCCGGAAAATATCGCGACCAGCATCCTGCCCAAGGTGCAGCAGCAGCACGACATCCCGGTCTTGACGCTGGCTTTTGACGAGCAGACCGGCCGCGCCGGGATGGTCACCCGGCTGGAAGCGTTCGTGGACTTGCTTCAAGCGCGCCGCGGCTGCGCGCCGCTCGCTTCCTTGAAAAGAGCGGCAAAGCCTGAGACGATGCCAAGCGACGGCTGCGCCGGATGCGCGGTAAAATCAGCTTCGGGCGCGGCTTGCACGCCCGGCAGTTAGCCCTTTCGCCTGGAACTTTGAACTTGGAACTTTAATTTGAGTTTGTGGAGGAAAAAATGATAGACCGCAAGACCGCCTATCTTGGCATTGACGTCGGCTCCGTGAGCACGAACCTGGTCCTTCTTGATGAGCATACCGGCGTGCTGGCCGCCGTCTACCGGCGGACCCAGGGGCAGCCGATCAAGGCGGTCCAGGAAGGGCTCGTTGAGCTAACCGGAATGATCGATGTTGATGAACTGGAGATCTGCGGGGTCGGCGCCACTGGTAGCGCCAGGCATTTGACCGGTGTCATCGTCGGCGCCGACGTGGTCAAGAACGAGATCACCGCCCACGCGGTGGCAGCATCACAAGTTATCCCTGATGTCAACACGGTTCTGGAGATCGGCGGCCAGGATTCAAAGCTGATCGTGCTGCGCGACGGCGTCGTCACCGATTTTGCCATGAATTCGGTCTGCGCCGCCGGCACCGGCTCCTTCCTTGACCATCAGTCCGCCCGCCTGGGGATCCCCATCGAATCGTTTGGTGAATACGCGCTCCGCTCCGCGGCTCCGGCCCATATTGCCGGCCGTTGCTCCGTTTTCGCCGAATCGGATATGATCCACAAGCAGCAGGTTGGCGTCGCCGTCGATGACATAATCTACGGCCTCTGCCATGCCCTCGTTCGCAATTATCTCAACAACCTGGCCAAGGGCAAGGACCTGCTGGAGCCAATGGTATTCCAGGGCGGCGTCGCCGCGAATGCCGGCATGAAACGGGCCTTTGAGGCGGCGCTCGGCGTTGAGGTTGTGGTTCCGACATATCATCATGTAATGGGAGCAATCGGCTGCGCCATCCTGGCGATGGAGCAGGAATTGAGCCCCGGCGAAACGAACTTCAAAGGGTTCGAGGTCACCGGGCTTGTCTACGAGACTTCTACTTTCATCTGCGAGGGTTGCTCCAACACGTGTGAAGTCGTGCGCATTAAGGTAGGAGACAAGACGCTGGCCCGCTGGGGAGGCCGCTGCGGCAAGTGGGAGATGCAGGATGGCGCCTCGGGCCGCCGGCGCCAGAAGGCGGCTGCAGGCTAGCTCCGAAAGATTTTTGTTTAAAAAATGTCCAGTCGCGGGCGTATAGCACCAGGGGATGTCATCAGCGGAAGAGGAGAAAATGGAAGGATCAGACAATTACGATGATTTGCGGAAGGCTTTCCGATCCGATTCCGGGAAGCTCCATTTCGTGGCGACTATTTACATCAATACGCTAAAAATAGTCGGCGAGGTGGCGCTCACCATGGATACCCGCTCCACCTCCCGGCGCGCCTCGGACTTCCTGAGACACTTCCCTTCCGATTACATGACACTTTCCCACGTCAAGATCTTTGACCGGGACTTAAACGCAGTAATTGACGAACCTGACTACATTATCGTTAACGTCAAGAAGATAGACGCAATCTACGCCCACGAGCTGGATAAGTCACAGGCTGGCGCCCCCGACGATCCATCTTTTGAATGACCCTCAAGCGTTCCTTTGCCAGGCGCCGTAAGCGGCGGCCGCCATCCAAAGCAGTTTCCATACGCCCCCGAAGGCAATGACATAATTAATCGTAGGCCCTGTCATCCCGTAAGCCGAGACGCCCCACATAAAGAACGGAAAGAGGATCCCCAACGCCGCGCACCCGGCGGCCCAGGCGGCGATTTCCCGACCATGGAAACGGCCGCTGGCCCGGGAAACAGCCTCGCCCACGGCAGCGCCCAGCATAAAGGCGATGATGATGGCAAAGAAGCTGAGCGCCGAGACAAACAATCCGAACACGTACCCCCCGGCGGCGGCGGCCACCAGGCCGATGATCCCGGTAAGGGCGATCCGGTCCGGTTTTAACCTTACCAGCGCGGCCTTCGGCATCCTGGCGCACGCGGGACATTTTGCCGACACCGGCGTTTGGACCATGCAGTCGGGGCAGATGGGATTGCCGCAGGCGCTGCAGGTTACGAGGGTTTCGACAGTGGGATGGTTAACACAGTACATCTTAAGTAAAATTCTAGCAGAAACGGCCTGGGCGGGCCGAAGGCCCGCCCAATCTCCGCCCTACCTTTGAATTCTTGGATTATGTCTCTTCTCCCAACTCCAGCTCTTTCAAAAGAGATTCCTTTGGCAGAGCTCCCACGACTTGCTTGACGATTTCGCCGTTCTTAAACAGGATCACTGTGGGAATGCTCATAATGTCATACTTGGAAGACGTTTCCCGATTGGCGTCAACGTTAAGCTTGGCAACTTTCAGCTTGCCGGCGAACTCCGCCGCCAGTTCTTCCAGCACCGGGGCCACCATCCGGCAGGGTGCGCACCACTCTGCCCAGAAATCAACCAGGACCGGTATCTCCGAACTAAGCACTTCCGCTTCGAAATTCGAGTCATCAACCTCTATCGGATCCTTTTCCGCCATGCAACACCTCCTTTCATTCCAGCTTCAACCCCGGTAAAAGCCGGGAAGCGCGCACTACGGACTGAGGGAAAGGAGTGCCTGGGCCGCACCGCGGCCCGCGGGAACCAACAACCTCAGCCTCCAGATCCTCGGAGCTCCCGCGCGCCGGAAATAAATCACGCAGCGGGCTGGCTAGAAACGCGGGAAAACGGAAATGCCCGGATAGCGGGCCGCGTCTCTCAGCTGCTCCTCAATGCGCAACAATTGGTTGTATTTGCAAACCCGGTCGGTCCTCGACGGAGCCCCCGTTTTTATCTGGCCTGTGTTGACAGCGACAGAGATATCGGCGATTGTCGTGTCTTCCGTCTCTCCGGACCTGTGAGAGACAACTGCCGTGTAACCCGACCCCACCGCCATGGAAATGGCGTCCAGCGTCTCCGATAGAGTACCGATTTGGTTCACTTTGATGAGGATAGAATTGGCTATTCCTGCTTCAATTCCTTTTTTTAGCAGGGATGTATTTGTAACAAAAATGTCGTCACCCACGAGCTGCAGCCGGCCGCCCAGCCTGTCCGTCAGGATTTTCCAGCCATCCCAGTCACCTTCGGCAAGTCCATCCTCGATGGAAACAATCGGGAAGTTCCCGGCAAGATCGTTGTAATAGTCAACCATTTCATCGGCAGTCAGAGTGCGGCCTTCTCCCGCCAGCACGTACTTGCCGTCCCGGTAAAATTCGCTGGCGGCGGGATCCAGGGCCACGGCCACATCTTCCCCAGGCTTGTAACCCGCCTTTTCCACCGCCTTCAGGATATATTCGATTGCTTCCCGGTTGGAGTCGAGATTGGGAGCAAACCCGCCCTCGTCGCCGACGGCGGTGCTGTGGCCGTCTTCATGCAGCACCGACTTTAAAGTGTGGTAAATTTCGGCGCCCATCCGCAGCGCTTCCGCAAAGCTGGCCGCTCCCACCGGGACACACATAAATTCCTGAATGTCAACATTGTTGTCGGCATGGACGCCGCCGTTGAGGATGTTCATCATCGGCACCGGCATGACGTGGGCGCCGGCGCCGCCGAGATACTGATACAGCGGCAGGCAGGCGCTCGACGCCGCGGCCCTGGCGACCGCCAGCGACGTTCCCAGAATGGCGTTGGCGCCCAGATTGCCTTTGTTTTCCGTCCCGTCCAGAGCGATCAGAAGGCTGTCCAGCTCGCGCTGCTCCGAACCTTCCAGGCCGACAACCTCCTCGGCGATGGGCCCGTTGACATTGTCCACCGCCTGCGTGACCCCCTTGCCGCCATAAGCCGCCGATCCATCCCTGAGCTCAATGGCTTCCAGGGCGCCGGTGGAAGCTCCCGAGGGCACCGCCGCCCTGCCGGTGGAACCGTCCGCCAGCTCCGCGTCCACCTCAACGGTAGGATTCCCCCGCGAATCAAGAATCTGCCGCCCGCGCAAATCAACTATCATTGACATGCCTTTATCCTCCTCGTAATACGTTTAACATTTAACGTTAAACGTTTAACGTTTTGCATGCTGATAATATTCCTCCTGGCGCTCAAGCGGCAAGCTGGCGAAGTCATCCCCGTTTTCCCGGGCCAGCACCTCGGCCCGCTCCACCCGTCGTCGGAAGCGGTCCGCCGCGCTCCGGAGCGCCAGCTCCGGATCAACCTGCAGCTTCCGGGCCAGGTTGACCACGGCAAAGAGGACGTCTCCCAGCTCGTGGTAAGCCTCCGTGCCAGGTCCGCGACCGCCGACCGCCGCTTCCGGCGCCGCCTCGGCCGCGAGCGCCGCGCTCAACTCGGCGATCTCTTCCTCGATCTTGGTAAAGACGGGCTCGGGCCGGTCCCAGTCAAATCCGACGGCTGCGGCGCGTGATTGCATCCGCCTGGCAAACAGCGCCGCCGGCAACGATCCCGGCGTATCATGGAAGATGCCTTCCCTGCCCTCGCGCTCGCGCTTGATCTGCTCCCACCGCTCTACCACCTCGGCGGCGGTGCTTGCCTCTGCCTGGCCAAAGACGTGCGGATGGCGCCGCACCAGTTTCTCCGTCACCTCCGCAGCCACGCGGCTCAGATCGCCCCAGCCACGCTCTTCGGCAATCAGGGAGAGAAAGAAGATGTGAAAGAGGAGATCCCCCAGCTCGCCGGTGACCCCGGCGCCGCTGCCCGCATGAACTGCGTCGATCAGCTCGTAGGTTTCCTCAAGGGTATGGCTGACGATATCGCCAGCGTCCTGTTCGCGGTCCCAGGGACATTCACGCCGGAGGCGGCGGACGACCGCGTCCAGTGAAAGCAATGCTTCCGCCAGGCGCGCCTGATCAGAGTCGGGTAGGCTGCCGCCGGCCAATCTCATAACCCCGGCACGCGCTTACGATCCGGACGATGTTGTCTGCCCGTTGGATGGTTCAGTGGTTGCCGGCGCCCATCCGGGCGAGTAAGTGATGCTGTAGCGCTTGCGCGCGTCGCTTATCCAAGTGTTGAAGGTTTGCTGTTCCCTCTCCATGGCCAGGCCCTGCTTCAGGTTATCCTTGACCTGATCGAAGCTCTCAAGGCCGGCGGGCTTGATCGACTCAACCTGGATAATATGCCAGCCAAACTGCGTCTTGACCGGATCGGAGGTCTGGCCGGCGCTTAACTTGTCCATGGCCTGCTCGAACGCGGGCACGAAGCCGCTGTTTTGGCTGGGAATGTCCGGGCTGCCGTCGGACGTGGTCAGCTCGCCGCCCTTGTCCTTGCTGCCGGGGTCGATCGAATACTGCTTGGCCAGCGTCGCGAAATCGGCGCCCGCGTCCAGCTGCGCCTTAATCTTCTGGGCCGTCGCCAGGTCGGACACGAGGATATGACGCACCCGCCGCGTCTCCGGCGCCTGGAAGGTCTGGTCATTTTTATGCTGGTTGTAATAATCCTGGGCTTCGGCGTCGGTCACCGGCGGGTCATTTTTTGTCACTTCGGCGATCAGTTTCCGGAAATAAAGGTCGTCCTTCATCATGTTCCGGAGCTGATCGCCGCTCACCCCGGCGCAGCTCTCCTGCTGCTTCAGCTTGGCCGAGCCGCCCAGAGCGTTCTGCTCCTCAGTGATGGCCTGGCTGATCTCACTGTCGCTAACGGTGATCCCTTTTTTGGCGGCCTCGGAGTTGATGATCCGCTGGCTGACCAGAACGTCAACCATCTGGGTTTCGTAGGATTTAAACTGAGCGGTACCTGGTTTTCCGGCGGCATCGCAACCGTCCCTGAACTTCACTTCGCGGTCAACTTCCGCTTTAGTGATGTCCTGACCGTTCACCTTGGCGAGGCTCACGGAGCTACTGCCGCAGCCAGCCAGCACAAGCAGGACGACAAGCACAGCCATGGCGGCAACTGCATATGTTACCCTTCTGGCCCTTTTTTTCACTACGGCTCCGTCTGTCTGTCCAGCGGTTGCATTATGATGCCGGCGGTTTTGATCAGTTGCTGCCGGCCTGGATCAATGCCCCGTGGCCGGCGCCGTGGAAGCCGGTTTGCTGCTGCCTGTCGCCGGCGCGGTCTTGTAAGGATTGAACTCATCGGAGTATTTGATGTCGTAGTTTTTCTTGGTCTTGTCAAGCCATGTCATGAAAGCCTGCTGCTGGTTGTTCTGCGCCAGCTGGCTTTTGATCTCGGACTCGACCTGGCTGAAAGGCGCTACTCCAGGGGGAATGATCTGGTCGACCCGGATAATGTGATATCCATCCGTTGACTTGACCGGGTCCGATGTCTGACCGGCGCTTAGCTTGTCCATCGCCTGTTCGACTTCGGTTGGCAGGCCGCTTTGCTGGCTGGGAATCTCGCCCAGGTCACCGCCATTATTCTTGGTGCTGGTGTCGGTCGAATACTGCTTGGCCAGCGTCGCGAAATCGGCGCCGGCGTCCAGCTGGGACTTGACCTTCTGGGCCGTGGCCTGGTCCGCCACCACAATCTCGTGCACCTTCCGGGTTTCCGGCTTCTGGAAAGTCTGATCGGTTTTATGCTGGTTATAATAATTCTGGGCCTGCGCGTCGCTCACCGCCGGCTGATTCTTGGTCACCGCCGCCAGCAGCTTCTGGTAAAGCAGTCCCTTGCGGATATTATCCTTGAGGTGATCGAGTGTCATGTTTTGCTGGTTGAGCGCGTTCTGAAACTGCTGCTCACCGCCGGCCGACTGCTTGATCTGGTCAACTTCCTTGTTAATGTCGGCATCGCTGACATCAAGACCGCGCTTGTCCGCCTCAAACCACATTACTTCTTCATTGACAAGCTCTTCCGTCACCTGTTTCTCAAAATCAGTGTATTCCGGCGTGCCCTGCTGGGGAATGCCGGCTTGATTTCCGTACTGCGCCTTGATATCGGCGATCTTGCTGTCCAGATCTTCCTGGGTAATGACCTTGCCGTTCACCTCGGCTACGGCGCTCTTCGGCAAGCTGCCGCAGCCGATCGCCACGAGCGGAATAATTGCCACGACCGCAAGCGCCAGAATCAGTTTTTTTATCATTGTTAATCTCCCATCAGGCTAGAGGCTCGCCGTTGGCGTCAAAAGACGATCAATTATAACATCAAGTGTTCGTTTAACAACAGAAAGCAATTCTCGCTGATCAGCATCGCCCGTCTGGGGCCAGAGCACCAGGATCTTCCGGAGCGGATGATAGGCAAACTTGAGGTCTGCTTCCTCGAGGGCCCGGCGGCCGGCGGCGCCGATCCTTATATCTGACAGCTCCAGGCGTCCTTCCCGGTAACTTACCGAAGCGGCCCCCACGACCGCCGCCCTGAGCCGAATTTCCTGCATATTGAGGAGATTATACACCACTTCAGGCGGAGACCCGAAACGGTCTTCCAGCTCGGTGACGATATCTGCCAGCTCCTGCTCGTTCCGGGCTGCGGCGATGCGGTGGTGCACGTCTATCCGCGCCGCCTCAAAGCCGATGTAATCAGCGGGAATGTAGGCGTCGGCGTCGATTTCTACTCTTGCCATCGCCAGGTCTTCCAGCGGCTTGCCTTTTAGATCGGCCACGGCACGCCTGATCAGGTCGCAATACATGTCAAAACCGACGGCGGCAACATGCCCCGACTGCTCGTCTCCCAGGAGGTTGCCGGCGCCGCGAATCTCCAGGTCTCGCATCGCGATCTTGAAGCCGGAACCGAGCTCGGTATAGTCGCTTAAGGTTGACAGCCTGGCCATTGCCTCCGGAGTCAGCGATGCCGCCGGCGGATAAAACAGGTAAGCATGCGCCGTCAAGCTGGAGCGGCCGATGCGCCCGCGGATCTGGTAAAGCTGGGCCAGGCCAAGCAGCTGGGCGTGATCGACGATGAGGGTGTTCGCGGTGGGAATATCCAGACCGCTTTCGATAATCGAGGTACAAACAAGTACATCGACTTCCCGGCTTAGAAAAGCCATCATCACTGATTCAAGCTGAGTTTCCGGCATCCGGCCGTGCGCAACCAGAAAGCGCACATCCGGAAAGCGGCCCTGAAGCTCCGCCGCCCTAGCCTCGATTGTCTCGACCCGGTTATGCAGAAAAAAAACCTGGCCCCCGCGCGCCATCTCCCGCTTAATTGCCTCGCCAACCATCTCCTCGTTGTATTCGCCGACATAAGTGCGGATGGGATTGCGCCCCGGCGGGGGCGTCTCCATAACACTGATGTCGCGGATGCCCGCCAGCGACATCTGCAAGGTTCGCGGGATCGGCGTCGCCGACAGGCTGAGCACGTCCACCTTCAGTCGCATCTGGCGAAGCGCTTCTTTCTGAGATACCCCAAATCTCTGCTCCTCATCAACGATCACCAGACCCAGGTCATGCGGAGCGACATCGGACGACAGCAGCCGGTGCGTGCCGATGAGAATGTCAATCTTTCCTTCCCGGAAGCCCGCCGCGATGCGCCGGCTCTGGGCCTGGGAACGAAACCGGGAGATCATCTCCACGTTGACGGGATAATCGCGGAAACGCTCGCTGAAGGTGTTGTAATGCTGCAGGGCCAGAATCGTTGTCGGCACCAGCATCAGCACCTGCCGCCCCTGGGAAGCGGCCTTGAACGCAGCCCGCAGAGCTACCTCTGTCTTTCCATAACCGACGTCGCCGCAGATGAGCCGGTCCATTGGATGGGGCGACTCCATGTCCTCCTTGACGTCCTCGATGGCGGCTGCCTGGTCCTGCGTCTCGGCAAAAGGAAAGGATGTTTCCATCTCAATCTGCCACCGGTTGTCCGGATCGAATTCGTGCCCCGGCAGGCTTTGCCGCACCGCGTACAGCGTCATCAACTCGCCCGCCATCTCGCGGGCGGCGCTGCGGGCGCGGGCTCGGGCCAGCGTCCAGGCCCGGCCGCCAAGTTTATTTAGCGGCGGCGACCCGGCACCGGCGCCGATGTAGCGGGAAACCCTGGCAATCTGATCCTGGGGAACAAACAATCTGTCGTCGCCCTTGAAGCGCAGCAGCAGATAGTCGCGGGTGACACCGGCGACCGTACGCGTCTGGATCGAATCAAAGATGCCAATGCCGTGATCCTCGTGGACGACGAAATCTTCCGGGCTAAGATCGCGGAAGCTCAGCACCGTCCGGCCGCCTAAAGCCAGCTGCTGGCTCCTTGAGGATCGGCTGGGCTTGAGCAGCGACCGCTCGCCAAGCACGGCGAGCTTCAGCTCCCTGTTTAAGAAACCAGCGGGTGCGGGAGAGGCGACGAGCCAGGCGCTGGCGCCTGCAGGCGGCTGTGAGCCATCCGGCAGCACCGAGGCCGCCCCCGCCAGGCCATGTTCAGCCCGCAAGGCCGCCCCGGGGGAAGCAAAACAGACAAAAACGCGGTAGCCGTCCTTTACCAGCCGGTTAAGCTGAGCCGAGGCGTCACTTACCTTGCGCGAGCCGAAGTCGATCCCAGAAACGGGAAAACGGTGGGGCTGGTTCAGAGGCAGGCTCTCCAAGGTGACGGCGGAAAAATCATCCAGCCTGTCCTCAAGCTCGCCGGGGCTAAAATAATGGCCGGCGGCCTCAGCCTCCGGCAGTTGCCCGCTAATGTCTTCCCAAAAAGAACCTGCCGATTCTGACGCTGCGGCCGGGTCGACGCGAGCCATGACGGCTTCGCTCTTTTCCAGCAGTCCCGCACCATCCAGCCCTTTTGCTTCCGGTTCGGCCGCGGCATAAACCGCGACGCTCTCGATGTCGCCCAGTGACCGCTGCGTAAACGGCGAGAAAGACCGGAGCGATTCCAACTCGTCTCCCCAGAACTCCAGCCTCGCTGGCGCCACCCAGCCGGCAGGGAACAGATCGATAATGCTGCCGCGTACTGAAAACTGGCCTGGGTCCTCAACCTGGGCCAGGCGCTCATAGCCGAGTCCGGCCAGACGGCCAACAATTTCATCGAAGCCGGCGCCGCCTTTTTTTACCACTAACGGCTCCGGCCAGGCGCCCGGGGATAATTCCTTTTCCATCAGCGCCACGATGTCCGCAACCACGATGCAGGGCTTGCCTCCGGCCAGGCAGTCCAGAGCGGCGTGTCGAAGACCGGTGGACTGGCGGGAGGGCTTCAGGCCGCTTCCCCAGGGAGCGCCCCGCGCCGGCAGCTGCAGGGCGGGCACGCCGGCAAAGGTTTTCAGCTCACTGGCAAGACGGGCGGCAGCCGCCGCATCAGGCGCGGCTACCAGCAGCGTCCGCCCCGGCCAGGCTTCCGCCTGGAGAGCTGCCAGCAGGTAACCCTGAAAAGAGGCGCCCGCATAAACGCGAGGCTTGCCCGAAGAAAGCTCGCTGACAAGCTTCTGAAATTGTTGATTGTCTTTAATATATGTGATGAAATCCATGGGGAAGAGGCTGTCTGGCGGCTTTGGATTCTGGATCCTGGACTCTGGATATAACTTTCAATTTGACAAGGCTAGATTTTTCAGTTTTATCCAGAATCCAGCATCTGGAATCCAGGATCAATTTTATTACATTTTGTCATCGCCGCTTCGATTCCACCCGTCAGGATCTCTTCAACGCAATTTGCAGCTGCATCAATAACTCTTTCAAGCTCGGTTTCGGAGGCCTTAAACCGGGACAGCACGTAATCGCTGATATCAAACCGGGGGTCATCGGGCCGGCCGATGCCAACCCGGACGCGGGAGAAATCCGGCGCTCCCAGACGGTGGGCGATACTCTTCAGGCCATTGTGCCCCCCGCTGCCGCCGCCGCGCCTGACGCGGACAGTTCCAAAGGGAAAGTCAAGGTCGTCGTGGACAACGATGATATTTTTTAGCGGTATCTTTCGGGACGTTACGGCCTGGACCACCGCATCCCCGGAAGCGTTCATGAAAGTCATCGGCAGCAGAACGGCAGCCCGCCGGCCGGCGGCGCTGCCTTCGGAGTAGCGGCCCGCATAGCGGCTCCGAGGACGCGGCAGCGCGTGCCGGGTCCGAAACCGCTCGGCCACCATGAAACCGGCGTTGTGCCGCGTGCGGGCGTATCGCTCACCCGGGTTACCGAGGCCAACCACGAGAAACAGCTCCCTGCCATGCGGCTCGTTCTTTAGGCTGTGTCGGAAAAACCGCATAGAGAGAAGGAGAAATAATCTAAGATGTCAATGGTGGAGGGTGCACCATCCTGATTAACCCGGCAGACGGCTCATAAAATTTTCTATCCGGTCGCCCCGGATTCCTCTCCGGCAGGTTGTCCGCCCTCGGGCGCCGCCTCGGCTGCTTCCGCTTCCTCCGCAGCTCCCACCGGCATCTCTTCCGGCGCCAGCGTGGGCGTCATCACGCTGGCTACCTGCGAATCGGGGTCATTGAGGATTTCGACGCCCTCAGGCGCTGTAATACCCGCTACCTTAATCGAAGAGCCGATCTGCATCTCATCAACCGCTACGGTGATATGCTCGGGGATATCGGCAGGAAGGCAGCGGATATGCAGCTCCCGAAGCGTATGGTCCATGATGCCGCCATCGCGCACACCGATGGCGTTACCGGTTAGCTCAAGACGGACATTTGCCTCAACCGGCTGGTCCATCCGAACCTCCATGAAATCCACGTGCAGCACTCCGGCGCCGGCGGGATTGCTCTGGTATTCCTTGAGGATAACCGGATGCTCCTTCTTCTTGCCATCAAACGAAAGCGTCAGAATAGCGGCGCCACCCTCGTGTCCGAGCGCCTTTTTCAGAGATTTCTCCTCCACCGCGAGCGGGATGGAGACGTCTCCGGAACCGTAAAGCACTCCGGGAATCCACCCGGTCCGGCGCAGACGCCTGGCCTCGGAGCTGCCAAAACTTTCCCTCTCTTTAACTTTCAATTCCACCTTTTTCACTGAAACCTCAATTCATTTTGTTCAAAGTTCCAAGTTCAAAGTTGTGGTAACCCCAAGTTCGTTGAACTTGGAACCTTGAACTAAAACAGCTGGTCGTCGCCCTCGAACAGCCGGCTCACCGATTCGTCCAGAAATACCGACTGGATTGTGTCGGCGAGTGTTGAGGCCGTCGACAGCACCTTGATCTTCCCGGCGCTTTTCTCCGGGTTCAGCGACAGCGTATCGGTAACCACCACTTCCTTGATCGGCGAATCTTCCAGCCGCTCGTAGGCGGGACCGGACAGCACGGCGTGGGTGCATGCTGAATAGACCTCCCGCGCTCCCATGCCGGTCAGCGTTTCCGCTCCCGCCTTCATGGTGCCGGCGGTGTCGATCATGTCGTCGACCATGATGGCGACCTTATCTTTGACGTCGCCGATAACCGCCATGATCTCGGCCACATTATGCTCCGGCCTTGTCTTCGTCAGAATAGCCAGATCCACCTTGGGGCCAAGCTTCTCGGCAAACTTCTTGGCCCGCTTAACGCCGCCGACATCCGGAGAAACGACAACGACTTCCTCCTCCGGTATCTGCTTGAGCCGGAAGTAGCCGGATATGATCGATAACGCCGTCATGTGATCGACCGGTATATTGAAAAATCCCTGTACCTGGCCCTGGTGTAAATCCATGGTCAGAACCCGGTCGGCCCCCGCCACTTGCAGCAAATCCGCAACCAGCTTGGCGCTAATTGGCTCGCGGCCGGCGGATTTCTTGTCCTGGCGGCAATATCCCATCCACGGCATGACAGCCGTAATCCGCCGCGCCGAGGCCAGCCGCGCCGCCTGGATCATAATCAGTAACTCCATCAGGTTTTCATTGACGGGGTCGCTTGTGGACTGGATTAGAAAAACATCGCTGCCGCGAATGTTCTCCCGGTACCGGACATATATCTCGCCGTTACTGAAGGTCTTGGTTTCAATGTCGCCAAGTTTGATATGAAGGGTTTCCGCTATTTTCTCCCCCAGCCCGGGGACGCTGCGGCCGCAGAAGACCATCAGGCGCTTGCTTTTCTGTGCCTGAATGCTGCTCGGAGTCACTCGTTTTCCTCCTTAGGTGCAAATTTTTTTCTGGCGTACCCCTCGATGTTCATTTGCTCGGGGCGCGAAATGCCCAGCGCTCCCGGGGGAACGTCCCTGGTGATCACCGATCCGGCCCCGGTCACGGCGCCGTCTCCAACACTGACCGGAGCTACGAACACCGTGTCGGCGCCGGTATGGACGCTGGCGCCGATAACTGTCCGCGACTTGCTCTTGCCGTCATAGTTGGCGGTGATGTTGCCCGCCCCAATATTGGTCCCGGCGCCGATCTCGGCGTCGCCAATATAGCTCAGATGAGGCACTTTCGAACCTTCATGCACGATGGAGTTCTTGATCTCCACGAAAGTCCCGACCTTGGCTCCCGGTAAAATCCGGGCGCCGGGCCTGAGATACGCAAAGGGACCAATGGTACAGCCGCTGCCGATCTCCGCCTGAAATACACAGGACGAAACCAGCGTCACACCATCATCTATCACGGCATCAACGACGCGGCTGGAAGGCCCGATCACGCAATCTTCCCCTATCTGGGTAGTGCCGGCCAACATCGTCATCGGCTCGAGCACCGTGTCGCGGCCGATCTTCACCTCCGCATCCACATAAGTCGAGGCGGGATCGGTCACCGTGACTCCCTGCCGCATATGATGATCGAGGATGCGCGTGCGCATGATCCCGGCTGCCTCGGCAAGCTCCCCGCGAGAGTTTACCCCTATCGTGACGGCCGGATCCGCTACCTCATGCGCCATCACGGGCTGGCCCCGGGAAGCAAGTATCCCGATCACGTCCGTCAGATAGACTTCTCCCTGGGCGTTCTCGCTGCCAACATCGGAAAGAGCTTCCCATAACGCCCCCGGCTCAAAGATGTAAACGCCGGCGTTAATCTCGCAAATTTTTTTCTCGTCTTCACTGGCATCGCGATCCTCGACTATGCGAGTCACGCGGCTGTCAGCGTCGCGGCACACCCGTCCGTAATGAGACGGGTCGCCAACAGCCACCGTCATCAGCGTGCAGGCGGGCCTGTGCATCCGGTGCGCCTGGAGCAAGCCCTGAAGCTCTTCGCTGGTAATCAGGGGCGTGTCGCCATACATCACCAGAATATCGCCGCTAAAACCATCCAGCGGCCGCTTTGCCGCCCGGACTGCGTCCCCTGTTCCCAGCTGCCGCTCCTGGATGGCAACCTCCGCGTTCTGAGGCAGAACCTGGTGAACATCATCGGCGGCTTGCGGGGCGAGCACAATCAGCATCCGGTCTGGTGACAAGGCGCCAGCGGCGTCACCTACCCAGGCAATCATCGGGCGCCCGCACACATCATGGAGCACCTTGGGCCGCTTTGATTTCATCCGCGTACCCAGACCCGCCGCGAGGACGACAACGGCCAGCCGGCGGCGCGCTTCTTCAGCTGGTGAAAACTGCATTTCGCTCCGGGTTCTCGCTCGGGATTCCTTTGGCAAACAGTGCTCTCCGGCAGGCAGCAGATCCCGAAAGCAGCAATATTATCCAGAATCCGATGCATGCTGGCTGGGGCGGGAGGATTCGAACCTCCGAATCACGGGACCAAAACCCGTTGCCTTACCACTTGGCTACGCCCCATGGGCAGCCAGCGAAGGCCGAAAGAGTATATCACAAAGCAGATTCTGGATGCATGATCTGGACGCTGGATCAGAAAAGAAAAGGCGGCCGGCCAACCGTACCGGGGTTATAAATCAGGCCTGCGGATGCACCCGCGGAAAAACGTCAGGCCGCTCGTCCTTTGCCGGCGGCAGAGACGGGAGTAAGCTCGCGGGGGACCATCCGGCTCAGAAATTTGGCAGACTCAGACGGTATTGCCTTGCTTAATGCTTCCAGGACCGATTCAACCGCAGTGCGGGCATCACGGTAGCTCTCGTACCTGCCTGCCTGCTGCACCCTGAGAATGAAATGCCGAGGGCCCAAAGCCGCTTCGGCTGTCCTTGCCGAGCCGGCGCGAAATCCAATCGGAGCATAGCTCCAGATCTGAGAGACTTCCTCGGGCAGCGTCTTCCTCATCGCTTCGGAAGCTGCCGGAGCCATCCAGGATTTGATGGTAGCAAAAACGGAATGGGCCGCCCGCCGGGCCTCCCGTTCGAGGCTGTATCCGCCTTTTTTCTTGACTGTGCTCAAGAAACCGGTGCTGCTCATTTTCTTACTCCTTCCCCGGCCCAGGTTCTTATAATGTTGGCCTCACGCATTATAAAATGTTAAACAGTCCGCTAAAGCGCGGGCGGCGGGCAAAGCCAGCCGATCCTGCCGGTTCTGACTGGCCTTGCCCGCCAGGGTGGGGGTACCCAACTTTAAAAAATTTCTGCCCGGGGCTTCTCGCTCGTGAAAAAGCCTGCGCGAACATTTTACCCGGCCATTATAATTAGAGAATCGGGGAAAACGCCGAAAGCAAGGCAAGAAAATCCCTGAGGAATTTATAACCGAAAAACGGAAACCGAAACTTCGGCAACCGGGAGAACTTTGGGGCCGTTGATTCTAATTGACCGGCTGAAGCGCCCAAGCTTGCGGGAAATCAAGGCGCATCTTTTCTGCGGCTGCATTCGCGCTTTTCTGGTCGGGAAAAATCCCGAAAACCGTCGGACCGCTGCCGCTGACGAGCGCTCCGGCGGCGCCGCAGGCGAGAAGCTCCCGCCGCGCAGTAACGATGTCCTCGCATAGGGAAACTGCCGCCGGTTCCAGATCATTGTGAAGCAGGGAGGCAATGCCGCCTGTACCATAGGCATTATGGAGCTCATGTCGCAGTCTGCTCTCATGCGCGGCCAGATCGCTACCGCCCGTCTCGTCGAACCTGTTATAAACCTTCCCCGACGCGAGCCGGCAATCCGGCGTTACCAGCACCAGAAAATGTTCGGGGACGCGGGTTCCTTCAAGGATCTCACCGGCGCCACTAGCCAGCTGCGGTCCCCGCGTCAGAAAAAAAGGCACGTCGGCGCCAACAGCCAGCGCCACTTGCGCCAGATCCTGGCCGTTGATATCCAGACCGAATACCGCCGCCAGCAGCTGCAAAGCCGCGGCGGCATCGGAGCTGCCGCCGCCGAGCCCGGCCGCCACCGGTATCCGTTTGACAATTTCGATCTCCACATCCAAGGAAACACTCGTTTCCCTGGAAAGCAGCCGCGCCGCCTTCATCACGATATTCTCGGCGGCAGGAATATCCATTCCGGTCAGTGAGACGCCGCTGCCGGGTTTGGCCCGGCAAACGCGGAGGGCATCGTAGAGGCTGACCTTCTCCATTAGAGAGAAGACCGGATGATAACTGTCGCCGCGCCGGGGACCGGCAAAGAGAAACAGGTTAATCTTTGCCGGCGCCCGCGCCTCCAGCCAGTCCCTATGACAATCCTGGCTCGCCGTCATGAGCGTCCTCCAGTAATCGCGCCAGCTGCCAGAACTGCGCCGGCGACAGCATCTGCGGCCTGACGCCGGCCGCGAGTCCCATCCGGGACAGAAGACCCAGGGTCAGCTTTTTCCGGCCTCGGGCATCGAGCCGGCCAAGGGCCGGGGGCAGCGACTTTGCCGGAACATCTGCAAGGCTGTTTACCAAAGTTTTCCGCCGGTGCCGGAAGGCGGCCTGAGCTACCTGTTTTATCAGAGGCAGCTCACCCAGCGAAGGTTCGGCGCCTTGCCGGCGGTTAAATGAAACCAGAACCGATCTCACACGCGGCTGCGGATAGAAAACGGTCCGCGGCACCTTCCGCGCGGATTTTTTTTCCGTAAACAGCTGGATTATTACCGAGATGCTTCCATACGCGGGCAGTCCGGGAGCGGCAAACAACCGGTCGCCGATCTCCTTCTGCACCATCAGGCACCACAGCTGGATCGTGGGCGCTTCTTCAAGGCTCTTCATTACCAGCGGCGCAGCCACATGGTAGGGCAGATTGGAGACAAATTTGGTCGGCGGCGGAACCAGTGCTCCAAACGGCAGCTTCATCGCGTCCACCTGACGCAGGCTGAAATTCGTGGCGCCGGAAAATTCCTGCTCCAGCAGCGCCGCCAGCCGCCGGTCGACTTCAACCGCATGGACGTGCCCGGAGAGCCTGACAAGCAGCTCGGTAAGCACACCAGCGCCCGGTCCGACCTCAAGGACGGTGTCCGCTGCGTTCAGTGACGCCATCCGTTCGATTACGCCCAGAATATTCGCGTCAATCAGAAAATTCTGTCCCAGCGAACGATCCGCAACGATGCCGCTTAGCCGCAGCCGTTTTAGGGGAGAGAGGCCGGTCATCTGCTTGGGAGCCTCCAGGTTGGCGCGAGTTTCCGGCAGACGCTGCCCACGATTCTACTTTTCGGGACCGCTTTTAACAGTGGCGACGGCGGCCTGCCGCCGGCGTCGTCTCCAGATCGCATAAAACACAGCCAGAACTACCGCGGCCAGAACCGGGTAGTCAAGCAGATGCAGCTTGTCGTAGATGCTTTGCCAGTTCTCGCCCACCTTATAACCAACAAACGCCAGCATCAGCGACCAGGGAATCGAGCCGGCCAAGGTGTAAGCGGAAAAACGGGCAAAAGGCATCCGTCCAATTCCCGCCGGCAGCGAAATGAACGTGCGGATGACCGGCAGCATCCGGGAAAAAAATACGGCGGGGCTACCGTATCTTGCCCACCATTTGTCCGCCATATCAAGTTTGTCACTTGACAACAAAATATATTTACCATAACGCTCGAGCGCGCTGCGGCCACCGTATCTGCCGGCCGCGTATGCCAGCCAGGAACCGGCCATGTTTCCGGCGACGCCCGCGGCCGTCACCTCCAGAAGCGTCATTTTGCCCTGGGCAACCTGGAAGCCGCCCAGAAGCATGATGACCTCGCTGGGAATAGGGATGCAGGCGCTCTCAAGCGCCATCAGAAGAAAAACGGCGATGACGCCGTACGGGCCGATTGTATCCGTGGCCAGATTTATAAGCGGGCCGACGATGTGCTGCAAGCTTCCTCCTGGAATAACGAACCTGATTAAAGAGTACCCTTTGCCGGCAGTCAAGTAAAATTTTCCGGTACCGGCCGCTACAGATTTTACCGTCTTCTGCCGACTATTTCTCATATTACGGGCTAAGGGTATTCCCCGAGGGACTTTCCGTGAAGAACAACGCGCGCGAGAACATTATTGGTAGCGGTGCGCCCAGGCGCTCCGGCTTTACCATCGCCGGCAAAATCATGTTCGCGAACTGTGGCATCGTGGCCGTGGGCGCATTCATCGGCACCTGGCTGGCTCAGGCGCATGCCGAAGAATCCGCTTACATCCTGGGAACCGTGCTTTTCTCCGGGGGACTGCTTATCAGCCTCCCGGTTAACTATCTGGCCGCCAGAACTGCATTAAAGCCGCTCCGGCAGCTGGCCGAATCCATGGAAGCCGTGCGCCAGGGAAACCTGGAGACAGCCGTTGATATCCGGCTCGCCGACCCGCAAATAAAGAGGCTGTCGTCGAGTTACAATACGATGCTGCAATGGATCAGGGAGGACCGGAAGACCATTGAGAAGCTGTCCCTGATCGACCCTCTCACAGAGGTGGGAAATACCCGGGCGCTCAACCGGGGCCTGGAAACGGAAATTGCCCGCATTGACCGGTACGGCAACAACATGCCGGCAGCGTTTTCCTTTTTGATTATCGATCTGGACAACTTTAAGGAGATCAACGATACGTACGGGCACCTGACCGGTGATGCCGTGCTAAAAGAAATGGCGGACCTGCTTCAGAAAAGTCTGCGCAAGACAGACACGACGCTGGCAGCCCTGAAACATTATCGCTTTGGCGGTGACGAATTCGTTGTCATCGCCCCCCACACCTCGGTGGCGGGCGCTCGTCTGCTTGTGGAGAGGCTTAACCGGACTATCTGCAGTTATCCGTTCCGTACGCACGACGGCGCTTTGCTCAGCAAGTCCCCTACCGGTCCCTTGAGCGCTTCGATTGGCTGCGCCAGCTATCCGGAAGAGACCACAAATGCTGATGATCTGATGGACCTGGCTGACAAGAGAATGTACGCGATGAAGGAAGGCCGGTCCCGATCGAGGTTCTTCGAGCAGGCTGGTTAGACCTATCCCGGTAAGAAACAACCGGAGCGAGGCCTGGCGAAAAGTATCAGAGGCGGGAAAACAGTATAAAAAAAGTCCGGAGTCGCACCTGTAGGTACATCGAGGAACTTTGCTCGATGACGCCGCCCGTGGCCCTTTTCAACCGGCCGCAGCAAGTTTGGAAGCCGTGGTATTGACTATTTGGGGCGTTTCGCGATGCGCCTGATATTCCTGCCAACCGGTTTCCATGAAGAAGGGGCAATTGCCGCTTCTTCTTGGCGGGGGCGCAACTTGCGCCCCCGCTTTTCAAGTTCAAGGTTAACAAGTTCATAATTCAAAATCCGAAAATCAAGAGCAGAGCGGATTCCTCGGTAAAGGTAGAGGCGAACACAGCGAGAGGGCGGCCCGTACGGGCCGCCCTCTCCTCCTTGAGGCGCAGCGAGCTGCGCCATTCCTGCTTTGTTTGTCGCCTTTACGGCGCCGGCGGAACCACTACGCTGCACTGCCAGCCCGAGCACTCGAAGGTGATTTCCTTCAGGTTCTCGTGCTTCACCAGCTCAGGCTTGGCATAGGGTTCCCGCGTTGTTTCTTTAGTCATTGCGGTTTCTCCTCTTTTCTTTGCCTTAATTGCCATTTTCCTGGTTCAGTGCCTAGGGATACGTATACGAGTTTCCGCACTCATCCTGGGCGCTCGCGGTGACGCTTGTGTGGAACCATGTTACGCCCGAAGGGATGTTGTACTTGACAGTCACCGTGGCCGACAGGCCGGTGGCGATATTGGTCGCCGCCGAAGGTATGCCGGAGCTGACGGTGACGCCGTTGTTGCTGGCGCTGCCGGTGAACTGGGCGCCCGCCGCATTCGGGCTGGTGGCATGGCCGCTGCTTTGAAATTTAACGGCAATCCCCTCAGCTCGCGCAAAAAGCCAAGATATTTATTTGCCAATCCGTCGTTCACGGGACGAAGGAATGGCTGCTTCCTCGCGGTACTTGGCGACGGTCCGGCGAGAGATGCTGATGCCATCCTGATTAAGAATTACTGTCAATTTTTGATCCGATAGCGGACGGCGGCGGTCTTCCGCCGCGACCAGCTCTTGCAGGCGTTTCTTCACGGCGGTGGCGGCCAGCGGACCTTCAGCCGCCCGGTAGCCCGCTGAGAAGAAATAACGCATCTCGAAGACCCCGTAGGGGGTGCTCATATACTTGCCGACGATGGCGCGGCTGATCGTAGAAGGATGCACATCCAGCTGCGCCGCCACATCAGCCAGACTCAACGGCGCCAGCGCGCCGGGACCGCGCTGAAAAAAATTCTGCTGCGCCGCGGCCACAGCCCGGGCCACCTTTGTCATGGTAACCCGCCGCTGCTCGACATCGCGGATTAGTTTTCTCGCCTCGGCAATCCTGGAAGTGATGTAGCCGGCGGTTTCGGTATCGCGGTCGCTGGCGCCCGCGTCCGCCGCAATTTTTTGATACTGTTTGTTAATCCTGAGCCTGGGAAGCAACTCCCGGTTGGCCAGGACCTCAACGCCTTCGCTGCCAGGATGGACATAAACGTCCGGGATGATCGCCGCCGGCGGCTCGTCGCTGTCAAATAACGATCCCGGCGATGGATTCAGGCCGCGAATTATTTCCATGGCTTTTTCCATCTGCGCCGGCGAAGCATTTAGTTCGCGGGCGATTTCCCTGGTTTTGCCCTTGCCGGCGGCCGCCAGATGATCTTTAACGATTACCTGCGGAAGGCGGCCGGCGCCCATCTGGCGCAGCTGGATCAGGAGGCACTCCGGCAGCGAGCGGGCCCCGACTCCGGGAGGGTCAAAGCCCTGAACGACGGCGAGCGATTTAAGTACGGCGGGGGCCGGGTTGCCGAGCGCCGCGGCGATATCCTCAACTGAATCGCGCAGGTAGCCGCGGCTGTCCAGGCTGGCGATAATGGCCAGCCCCGGCCTCATTTGAGACGCCGGCAGATTTTCCAGAGCCAGTTGCAAATTCAGGTGATCCGTGAGAGTAACCGGGGTCGAGACAAGCTCGGATGAGTCTAGCGGGGGCGCTGCCGAGCGGCGGCGCTTGCCGGCACGGTTAGCGGCTTCCAGATCCTGCCAGAGCTTTCTGGCGCCGGCGGCGGTGTCAGGGCCCGCGGGCTCGGGGATTTCCAGGACGGGGTTCTCTTCCAGGTTTTTCTGAACCAGCTCCATCAGCTCGGGGGCGGCCATTCGGAGAATTTTGAGGCTTTGATAGAGGCGTGGGGAAAGCTTCTGCTCCTGCCGCGCCGATGGGGAAGGCCTGATCTTCATGATAATAGTTTAATCTTTCTCCGTTAATGATTCACGCTTGCACGGATTAAATGCGAGGAGTCAAATACGTGAGAGCGAATACAATCGATTGGCAAAGATCATAATCAAGCTCCCGAGTTAAATAACTTTGAACTTCGAGCGTGGAACTCAAACTAGTAGTACGACAGGCTGCCGTCTTTTTTCGCCCGGCCAACCGCAAAGCTGAAGATCACCAGGCTGATGGGAAGCATAATCAGCGAGAATAAAACCAGATTGACGAGATTGCCGGCAATGGCGGTAAATCCGGCTCCTTCAAGGAGCGACAGCCGGATTGCTTCCAGCGCATAAGTGATCGGGAGCAGATGGGAAATATCCTGTAGCCAGCCGGGCATGATCGAGATCGGGTAATAGACGCCTCCGAGTAACGTTGAGGAAGTGCTGAAAATATATGCGATCGGATCTCCTCTTTTGAAAAGCATGATGAAGCTCGCGGAGATTACCCCCAGACTGCTGAAAGCGATCACGGTCAGCACCAGCGCCACCAGCGCCGGCAGGATATTGGCTCCGGACAAATCAAGACCAAAAGCAATCGCCCCCACAAGCAGGTAGACGCCCACTCTCAGAGCGGTGAAGGTGAAGTCCCATTGTACTGAAGAGAGGATAATATTGGAGAGCCGCGTCGGCGTTACCAGCATCGCCTCCAGCGTGCCCATCATCTGTTCGGCGCGGATGCTGGTGGAGAAACTGCCCAGGCCCACGCCCAGGAAACTGGAAAAGGCGATGCCAATCACCACGAATGAGAAATAATTACCGCCGTACGCCTTCAAGGCATGATGGACGCTGGGAGCGCCGCCGAGCAATTTGGCGACGAAGTAAAACATTGCCACCTGGAAAAATATTCCCGTAAACTGAAGCACGAAGGAGAAACGGTAGCTGACCTCCAGCAGGAAGTCCTTCTTCAGAAAAGCCATCGGTTTGCGAAGGGCGCTCATCCTGGCTCCTGTTCCGATTCTTCGACCAGTGACAGGAAATAATCCGAGAGGGAAGCGTCGCCCGACAGTTCGCGCACGCCGCCGCAGGCTACCATGACGCCGCCGGACATGATTCCCACCCGGTCACAAACTTCTTCCGCTTCGACCAGCTGATGTGTAGCGATCACGACTGTCTTTCCTTGAGCGACGAGCTGCTGCTTGACAAATTCGTGAGTCTGGTGGGAGGCCAGGGGGTCCAGTCCCTTGGTCGGCTCGTCCATAAAAAAAATGTCTGGATTGGCCAGCAGGCCGCGCGCCAGCCCGAGCCGCTGCTTCATGCCGGTCGAGTACTGGTTGAAGCGGCGGTCGGCGGCCTCGGTCAATCCCACCTGGCTCAGCAGCGCCGAGATCCGCTCTTCCGCCTGCTGCCGGGGCAGCCCGTAGAGGGCGGCGAAGAACCTCAGATTTTGCCTGCCGGAAAGGCGCCAGTAGAAGCTGCGCTCCTCACTGGATATCAGCGCCATTGACCCCTTCACCTTAGCCTGCTGCTTGACCAGATCGAAGCCGTTCACCGTAGCGCTGCCGGAGGTGGGCAGCAGCAGCGTGCAGAGCATCTTTGTCAGGGTGGTCTTGCCGGCGCCGTTGGGCCCAAGCAGCCCGAAGATCTCGCCCCGCTTAACGCTCAGGTTTATTCCCTGGACCGCTGTGATAGCTTGTTTTTCAAACGGATGCCTGAGAGATGACAGGCCGCGCCGCTTGATAAACTGTTTGGTGAGATCGCGGGTTTGGATAACCGTGTCGGCCATTGGACTGTATTCTAGCATGAGCGATATTACGTCACATATTCGCGAACCCTTTAGCATCGCCGGCGTGTGCGTGGCCAACCGGCTGGTGCAGGCGCCTATGGCCGGCATCACCGGGCGAGCGTTCCGGTTGCAGGCGCGCCGGTTTGGCGCCGGGCTTCTGTGCACCGAGATGGTCAGCAGCTACGGCGTCACCTTCGGCAATGGCCGCACCGCTGACATGATGACGCTAACGCCGGCGGAGAATCCGGCGGTCGTACAGCTGTTTGGCAACAAGCCTGATGTGATGGCGGAGGCGGCCGTCGCCGCCGAAGCTGCCGGCGCCGACATCATAGATGTCAACATGGGTTGCCCGGTGCGCAAAGTGGTCAAGACAGGGGCAGGTGTGGCGCTGATGGAGGATGAGGAGTTGGCGGCCCGGATTGTGGCGGCCATCGCCAGCGCGGTGGCGGTCCCGGTAACAGCCAAGATCAGGTCGGGGCTGCGCGGCAGAGTGACGGCGCCGTCGCTGGGCCGCCGCCTGGAAGAGGCAGGCGCGGCCGCGCTTGCCATCCATCCGCGGCTGGCAGAGCAGGGCCGCGGGGGAAAAGTGGATCATGCCGTAACAAATCTGCTGGTGAAGCAGTTGGAAATTCCGGTGATCGCCAGCGGCGGCGTGCAGGATCCGGCAGGGGCCGCGGCGGTGCTTGCCGGCGGCGCCAGCGCTGTGATGGTGGGCCAGGCAGCGCTGGGAAATCCCTGGCTGTTTGCCGATCTGCTGGCGGGAACGGAGCCACACCGGCGCCCGCTCGCCGAGGTGCTGGCGGAGATGGGACGGTTCTACACCGATCTTGTCGTGGAGCACGGTAAAGAGCGCGCCGGCCGGGCCATGCGGAAATTCTACGGGTGGTACTTAAAGCCGTTTAAGTCGGGGACAGGGCTGACAGAAGCGCTGCGGCGGTCTGGCAGCTTTGAGGAGGCGGCAGTCATGATCAGGGAGAAGTATCAACTGAACTACTAATCTGCTTGGTGACATAAAGCACCCGAAGCTTCTTCCGGTCACCATAAGCACTTCGCTTGGCTCAGCTTAAAAAAACTGCGCGAAGGATATGCATCTTTAAAAAGAGCAGCTTCTTCGGTCGCTGCGCTCACCAAGAATGAGAGCAACTGGAGTTAATGCAATGCTTTAGCCTGGTTGTCCAGCTGCTTCGCTTGCGTTTGCATCTGGTCGTAGCCGTTAAGGAGTGGAACAACATTAAGGATCATCCACTGGTCAACATCGTCCGCGGTGGACTTTAACTCCAGCAGCCTGGCCACAAGTACCTGGGCGCTGGACTCACCCTGGGACTGGCTCCCGGAGGCGACCGCCGCCGCTAAGCGGGAGGCGAGATCGGCAACATCGGCGTCGCCGCTGAATTTTTGAGACAGTTCGGTCAGCAGATCAAAACCAGTCTGGGCGCGGCGCTGGTCCAGTTGTTGCTGGATAGTGCGCATTGATTTTGACACATTTTCCAGAGATGTGCGCGCGGCGTCCGGATTGGCCTGTAGCTCCGCGATCGCTGTCTGCAACTGACCCAGCAGTCGATCCGTGTCATTAAGTGATTGGAAGATGACATCGCCGGACCCGTATAGCTGCTTTAACTTGGCAACCGCTTTATGGAGATTTCCAATCTGTTTGAGCCGGAGGCGCGCGACGGAGGTCTTTTTCTGAAGATAATTTCGGTAGCCGCCGGGAAGCCGGGCCAGGCCGGCGGCCGAGCTTGCCTCTCTGTCTGCCTGCCGGATTTCGGACTCGGCCCGGTTCAAATGCCGGGAGTACTGATCCAGCAAGTTCTGTTCCTGGTGAATCTCATTCACGGAACTGAAGCCGGCTGTCTTCAGGGCGCCAACATCGATAGATGCGACGAGGCGGTTGGCCTGCCTGATACTCGAGTTGGCGGCCGCCAGGTCGTTGTTGGCCCTGGCAGTCTGAAACTGCGGGAAGAAAAGCCAGCCACCACCGGCAAGGATCACCGCCGCCGCACCGGCCCCGGCGATCATCCATCTTTCCCGTCTTGAGATGCCGGTCATGCGCCGCTGCCGGAAAGAACAAAATCTTCCCAGCCCTTCTTGAAATCAGCCCAGCTCGATCCGAGAACGTCACGGAAGACTCCATCGACCAGCTTGGCCTGATCTCCTCCCTGAAGGCTGTTTTTCTGAAACGCACGCAGCAGGTCAAACGTTTTTTGGTTGCCATATTTCTGCTCCAGGTAAAGTACGGCTGTGTCAGCCTCTTCGTACGCCAGGTCGGCGGCGGCATTGCTGAGCAGCACTTGAAAGCCGCTCGGCTGGTAGAGATCATCCAGCGTCGGATTAAAGGAAACTCCGGAGTTGAGCTTCTCGCGGATCGGTGCCGAGGCCTTCTGCCCGCCGACATAGTCAGCAAGCCCCTCCACCAGAAACGGCGGCGTCCGCGAACCCTGATAGGGAAAGGTTGCGATGTGGGTCATTTCGTGGCCGATCATTTTTCGGTTGTAACCCGGAGTGTCTGAGTTTCCCTCCTGGTAAAGCGCCGCGTCAATGATGATTTCGCCCCCCTGGGCTGCGGTGGAACCAAGCTTCCGGGCGGCGCCGCCGGTCCACTCCTGCCACTCTCCCGGATATGCTTGATCGATCTGCTGTTTTGAATCAAACACTTTCACCGGGATCAGCGGCAATGACGTCCCCGGAATCACCTGCTGGAGCCGCGGGTAAGCGGCGTCGCCTTCCTGGATCAACTGGCGCGCCGTGGCCTCGTTGCCCGGGTGGTAGAGCACCAGCAGGTGCGCGCCCTTCATCACAGTCACCGGCCCGAAATCCCAGAGCTCGGCGTCACGAGGCTTTCCCAGCGTGTTTAAGGTGGCGTCCCCGGAAAGCCTCCAGCCATCCTTTTCCCTGACCAGGAGGAAGGCGGCGCGCGCCGGCTCCGGCAGCCCGGTAAAACTCCCGGAAAAGGTATAGGAGATGCGGACCTTTGCGGTTTCCTGTGCGGGGTTTGACTGACTGGTTGAATCGAGGGTGATCTGGTAACGGGAAAAGGGCACAGCCTTGAGCTTGTCGAAAAGGTTAAGCTGCTGTTGGTCAAAGGCGCCGCTGGCCGGATCAAGGAGGGAGGCGAATCTGTTCCTGTCCTTGTCAACCAGAGCCTGGCCGTATGATGTCAAGACTTGCTGGATGGCACTGTCGCCGGGAGGCGGGTTGCCGGTGGATGCCGGCGCGGCCCAGTCAATATTGGCCGGCCTGGAGATTGTGCAGCCGGTCGCCAGTAGCAAAGCGGCCGCGAGAAAGATGGCCAGTAAAATTTTGCTCGCTGGACCGCTGGCGCGGATATGACTGCGGACATCCGGATTCATCGCTTTTTGCCCGGCCGTTTTGGTTTTGCCAGCAGTTTTTTCATTTGGCCCAGGGTGAGCGTATTCAGGACGGTCGCTGGTTCGATCCAGCCGCGGCGAGCGGTGGCGATGCCGTATTTGAGGTCGAGGCCTCCAGGGGTGTGGGCGTCGCTGTTTATTACCAGCCTGACGCCGGCCTCCTGGGCAGCGCGGGCATGGCGGTCGTTTAAGTCGAGCCGCTGGTAATGGGAGTTGATCTCGAGGGCGGTGCCGGTGGCGGCAGCCAGGCTGATTATGTCTTCAATGTCAACCTGATAAGACTCCCGGCGGTTGATAATCCGGCCAGTAGGGTGGCCAATGGCGCGGACGTACGGGTTCTCCATCGCCGCCTGGAGGCGTTTTAAAAGCTGCGGCGGCTTCTGGCCAAAGCCGGAATGGATGGAAACGGTAACAAAATCAAGAAGCTTCAGCAAGCCATCAGACAGGTCCAGGGTCGCGTCGGCTTTCACATCGCACTCGCAGCTGGTGAAAATGTGAAAGTTCTTCAACTCCTCGTTGAGCCGCGCCACCTCCTCCAGTTGCCGCTTGAGCTTTTCCGGCGTCAGCCCCTGGACCATTCCCAGTGACTGGGTGTGGTCGGAGATGGCCATATATTTGTGCCCGGCGGCCTTGGCCGCCAGCGCCATCTCGCGGATGCTGGCGTGGCCGTCGCTCCAATCCGAGTGCAGGTGCATGTCGCCGCGAATATTGGCGGCCTCGATCAGCCGCGGCAGGCCGCCGGCAGCCGCCGCCTCGATCTCGCCGCTGTTTTCCCGAAGTTCCGGCTCGATGTAGTCCAGTCCCAGCAGCGAGTAGACTTCTGACTCGGTGGCGCACTTGTGAACCCGGCCGCTCTTCGATTCCTGGACGCCATACTCGCTTACCTTCAGACCCTTGGTGATGGCCAGTTCCCGGATAGCCACGTTATGGTCCTTGGAGCCGGTAAAATGCTGCAGGAGGTTGCCGTAAAGGTCGTCGGGAACCACGCGCAGGTCAATCTGCAGACCGGTATGGGTGCGGATAGTGCATTTCGTGGGGCCGATGCCGATGATCTCGTCCGCCATCGGCTGCCTGCCGAACGCTTTCGTCAATGCCGCCGGATCGGTGGCGGTGGCGATGATGTCAACATCCTTGACTGTCTCGCGCATCCGCCGGACGCTGCCGGCGTAGGTGACGTTGCGTGCCTCGGGAAGCCCCTTGAGGATCTCCACAGCCTCCTCGGCAATGGGGAGTGCTTCGCCCAGCAGCACCCGAGCGCTCCTGGCCTTGAACCTCCCGA
>JACWAM010000110.1 GCA_014874265.1 Thermoleophilia bacterium
CAAACACACTGCGGCAGGTCTGGCGGGCAGACGCAGCGGCCCGTCTTGCCCGCAAAAAACTTTTTCACCAGCCGGTCCTCCAGCGAATGAAAGCTGATAACCGCAAGCCTCCCGCCCGGTGAGAGCACCTCCAGCGCGTTATCAAGAGCGCGCGCCAGCGATTCCAGCTCGTCATTGACGACGATTCTGAGTGCCTGAAACACGCGCCGGGCCGGATGACCGGAGCCGAACCGGGCCGGCGTGGGAATGGCGGATTTGATCGTATCCACCAGCTGCAGCGTGGTCTCGAAGGGGGCGCGCTGCCGCTCGCGGGCAATCCGCCGGGCGATCTGACGGGCGTAACGCTCTTCGCCAAACTCCTTGAAAATCCGCTCCAGCTCCGCTGCCGGCAGCTCATTTACCAGATCCCGCGCCGTGGCGCGCGCGCCGGGATCCATCCGCATGTCCAGCGGCGCGTTGTAGCTGTATGAAAAACCTCGCTCGGGCCGGTCCAGCTGCATCGAAGACACACCCAGATCAAGATAGATCAGATCCGCCTCAAAACCTTTTTCCGCCAGCTCGCTGAGGGCGTCGGCAAAATTGCCGTGCATGAAACGGCATCGAAACGTCTGATGCTGGGCAAACAGCTCGAAATAGCGCCCGGCCACCGGATCCCGGTCGATACCAATCAGGAGGGCATCCGGGCCCAGCAAGCCGGCAATGCTGCGCGCGTGGCCGCCGGCGCCGAAGGTGCAGTCGATGACGGCGTCGTCCAGCCGGGGATCGAGCAGCCCGGCCAGCTCCGCCGCCAGTACCGGCGCGTGGGCCTTATATGGTTGATCCTGAACGCTGTTTAACTGCATGCTTCCCTTCTCCCTTGACGGAGGATACGCAGGTTGCCGGGAATCTGGCCTCCCCTGACGCCTGCCTTGCCGTGGCGCCCCGGCTGCTTACGATTCCTCCCATTGTTTTTTGTAAGCTTTCCTGTATGCCTCCCACTTATTGCGGTCCCAGATCTCGAAACTGTCGTGCATCCCTCTGAAAACCACCTCCTTGCCGATGCCCGCCGTCCGGATAAGTTCTGGTGTGAGGCCAATTCTTCCTTGTTTGTCCAGATCGCACTCAACGACCGAGCCAAACATCATTCTTTTGATATCTCTGTTTTTCTTGCTACTTAGCTCGTCAAGCGAGGCCAGCGGCTCCGCCCGTTTTTCCCACTCCGCCGCCGGGTGCACGCTGAGGCAATCCTCGAAGTTCTCCCGGACTACCACTTTGCCGCCCGCGAGCTGCTGGCGAAACTTTGCCGGAATCGCCACCCTGTTCTTCGAATCAAGGGAGTGTGAAAATTGTCCCCAAAATTTGTAAGCGGTCTTTGCCATGGCCTGATCAAGTTAGCGCTTGATTGATTGTTCCCCACCATATACCACTTTTCCCCACAGAGCAAGCATTTTTACCCAAAAATCAGGGCAAATACCGATAAGACTTAAAATTTTCTTCTGAGAAGCGAATTATTTGCTGCAAAATGAGTTAAAAGCGGCTTTAAGTCCGGTGATTGCGTGCGGGCAAGTCTTGAAGAATGACCATCCATCCGGCGCCGGTAACGGTAAGGATAATCGGATGTTTCATGAGCGACGTCGCGGGCGCAAGGCGTTTTCGAGGATGATCAAGCCCGGCGCGCGCGTGTGAGCGAGGGAGATGTCCGGATCGTCCCGGCGCCGGTTTTGACAACCAGCTGAGACAGGCTTCTACTTCTTTTTCGCCGTGCTGGTAGTGGAAGCAGGTTTATCCATCTGGGCGATCAGTTCCGTAGCCGTGTGCCCGAGGTCGCTGGTCGGGTTGACATTTTCTGCTTTCTGCCATGTGGTGCGGGCCTGATCGTTATTGCCATCGCGGCTGTAGACAATGCCCACATCAATCAGGATGGCCTGATTGTTGGGGTCGATGGCCAAGCCGTTATTGAATTCCCGCATCGCGATATCAGTCATGTCAAGAGCAAAATAGGCTTCTCCCAACCGCCCATGATACTCGGCGTCATTTGGCTTGATCTCGCAGGCTTTCTCAAAATTGTCCTTGGCGTTTAAGTACTGGCCCATTTTTTCATAGACAGAGCCCAGCCCTTCGAGCGCGACGTCATCATTTGGATTGGCCTTGACCAGATCCTGATAGGCCTGGATCTCCGGGGTGTAATCAACGGTCTGGCCGGGCTGGTTGCCATGAGGGTTGCTGCCGCTGGAGCTGACGCTGGGAAAGACTCGGGGAAGAACGAACAGGATCAGAACCACGGCGACCGCGACGCCGATGATCGCCCAGTAATATGATTTAAACTTCAATGGGACATCCTCCGGGGAATTGACTTCTCCATTATAGCGAAACCTGGCGGCCCGTATCACATCGGGCAGCCCGTTTTTGAAATGTTAATCAAATGTGAATATAATTTTCATTCATGGACTATACACTCTTTCAGGCCATCAACAATCTGGCTGGCCACTCTTCGCTCCTCGACAACTTCATGATCCTGATTGCCAAGTACGGCCCGGTGTTTTTTGCCCTGCCGCTCCTGCTCATCTGGTTCCGGGGGGATAATAGCGCCAAGCGGGGAGCGCTCCTGAGCCTGCTGTCGATGGGCATCGCCATGCTGATCGGTCAGGTGATCACTCGCGTCTACGACCGGCCCAGACCATTTACCGTCCATCATGTCAATCAACTGATCGCCCACGGCGCCGACGCGTCCTTTCCATCCGACCACACGCTCTTTTCCTTTGGCATCGCCGGCGTCGTCCTTCTGGTAAACCGCCGCTGGGGCGTCGTTTCCATTCTCTTTGCCTGCCTGGTTGCCTTCTCGCGGGTGTTTGTCGGCGTCCACTATCCGGGGGACGTGATCGGCGGGGCGGGCATCGGCCTCGCCGTCGGGGTCCTGCTTTGGCAGGTTCGCCGGGTCTTCCGTCCCATCATGGATTTTTTCATTGGGATCGCCGCCAGACTAAAGCTTGCCTGAAAAACCGCATGTTCACCACAACTTTATGACTCGGCGTGGACGCTGCCTAACCTTAAGCTTGATCCTTAGAATTAGAGAAGATATGCCGTTGCCGCTGAGGATGATCCGGATATTTCATGAGGGAGGTCGCGAGCACAGAGCAGGTGTCGGTGATTATCAAACTGCCGGCGCGAGTGTGAGCAAAGGAACTGTCCGGATCGACCAAGGGCCGTCAACACGGATGTTAAATTTTCAGACAGATCCTTATCCTTATTTATTGAACAGGCTCAGGTACCGGTCCAGCAACTGCGGCCCGTAAAAGAGAGCGATCAGGCCGCCGACAGACAGGAAAGGCCCGAAAGGAATGCGGCTCTTGCGTCCCTTCGAGCCGGCGGAGATCAGCGCCACCCCCACCAGCGCCCCCAGCAGGAAAGCGGCGAAGAGCGCGACCAGGATCGAGCGCCCCAGAAAGAAACCAAGCATCACCGCCATTTTTACGTCCCCCATGCCCATGCCTCCCGGTTTCACCATCGCGACCGCAAAAAAGAAAGCGCCGCTCGCCAAGCCGGCGGCCAGCAGCTCCAGCCAGCGGTCCGGCTGGATGGCGATCATCACGGCAAGCCCGATTGCCGAAACAGGAAAGACGACTACGTTCGGGATAATGTAATGCTCCAGGTCGATGAAAAAAATAACGATCAAGGCAGAGATGAGCAGCAGCGCCGGCAGCAGCGAAACGGTGGAGCCGAACTTCCATCCGGCCAGTAAATAGAGACCACCGGTGAGCGACTCCACCACGGGGTACCAGATCGAGATCGGCTGGCCGCAGGCGCGGCATTTCCCTCTCAAGACCGCATAGCTGACAAGCGGAACGTTATCGTACCATTTGACCGGCATGTCGCACTCGGGACAGCGGGATCCAGGAGAGACGACCGATTCCTGCCTGGGCAGCCGGTAGATGCAGACATTTAGAAAGCTGCCGATAATGGCGCCCGCGGCGAATAAAAAAATGAAAAAAAGAATCGTCATAAAACCTCTGGTTCAAAGTTCCAGGTTCAAAGTTCAAAGTTTCGCGACCAATTGGCTAGCCGGCATCTGGCTAATATGCGGGATCCAGCACAACTATTTTCGGCTTCGCCGGAAGCTTCTCCTTTTTCAAGCATATCTCGCTGGCGCTGGACCGCTCCACAGCAGGTTTTTTTTCCAGAAATGGATCAACCGTCTCGATGTCAAAGCGGCATTTCTCATTACGATAGTGCATGGGGATTGTTACTGGCGGCGGTCCCAGATGTTGCCAGATTTCGGTAGCGGTGGCGGCGTCGATGGTAAAAAAGCCCCCAACAGGAATCAGCAGTACATCAACCAGGCCGATGGCGGCGGCCTGGTCCGGTGTCAGTTTATGTCCCAGATCGCCCAGATGGGCCACGGTAACGCCGCCGGCCTCGATGACAAAGACGATGTTGTCGCCCCGCTTAGAGCCGCCGGCGCTGTCGTGATGCGTGGCCACGCCCCTGATGTGGAATGGCCCGGCTTCAAACTCTCCGGGAACGTCAAATACGTGGGGAGACCCGCCCAAAAATCTGACGCCGGCATGGTCGGCATGGCCGTGGCTCACCGTAACGTAATCAGGGCTCAGATCCACCTGATGGTAAAGCAGGTCTCCCGGATACGACCCCGCGTCGTAGGGATCAGTAAGCAGAGTGCTGCCCCCGGGGGCAAGAAGAAAACAGCTGTGCCCAATCCATTTGACCCTCATGACTGCCTCCGTTATCAAGTTTGAACGGTTGCATTGCGGGGCATGCCCTAAATTTTTTTAATCTCCGCCGGCGCCGCTGCGGCAAGATCTCGCCAAGCCTGCTCGGCTTGATTTTTCCTAACCGGAAACTTCAAACCGGAAACTTTGAACTTTCTTAAAGTTCGTCCGGCAGCGCCCGCAGATCGCGAAGGCTGAAGACCGGCCCATCGGTGCAAACATATTTGGCGCCCACGTTGCAGCGGCCGCAGAGACCGACACCGCATTTCATCCGGCGTTCAAGAGTGGTGAAGATCTGGTCTTCAGCAAAACCCAGCTTTTCCAGGCTTTCCAGAGTGTATTTGATCATCACCGGCGGCCCGCAGGTGACAGCCACCGTATTTGCCGCCGGCGGCGACATCGACTCGACCACGCCGGGAACAACCCCGACGCGGCCGCTCCAATCGGCATGCCCGCTGTCTACCGTGGCGATAAACTCGACATCGTCGCGCCGCTCCCATTCTTCCCTCTCTCCGGCAAAGCAAAGATCGGCCGGAGTCCGGGCTCCGTACACCGCCTGGATACGGCCAAAATCGCCGCGACGGTCCAGCAGGTGCATCAGGAGCGAGCGGAGCGGCGCCATACCGATGCCGCCGCCGGCGATGACGATATCCTTGCCTTTCCAGGCGCTGACCGGAAAGGGACGGCCCATCGGAGCGCGCACGGCGACGCGGTCGCCTGCGGACAGCTCGTGAATTGCGGTGGTTACGACCCCCGTCTTCATCACGGAGAACTGGATATAATCCTTCTGTGACGGCGGCGAGGAGATGGCGAAGGTCGATTCGCCGGCGCCAAGTATGCTCATTTGGCCGATCTGTCCCGGTTCGAACGAGAAAGCCGCCATCATCTCCGGATCATCGAAGACGAGCCGGTAGGTGCGGACTGTGGGTGTCTCCTGAATCACGCGGGTGATTGACGCCTTTTCCGGCAGCAGTGGCATTCTGGCATTTATGCCTGACTTTGGTATCGTGTTCATCTAACGCTCCTGTACCGCTCGTATCACTTCCCGGATGTCAACTCCGGCCGGGCAGCCGCGGATGCAGCGGCCGCATCCGGTGCAGAGAATCTCCCCCCGGTTTGCCGGGAAATAGCTGAATTTGTGCCCGATCCGGTTCCGGTAGCGGTGCGCAATTTCCGGACGCGGATTGTGGCCTGAGGTCTCCAGCGTGTAACTGTAAAACATGCAGGAGTCCCAGCTGCGGCAGCGTTCACCTTCGCGGTCGCCGCTCATCTCGTCAAAAATGTTAAAGCAGTGGCAGGCAGGACAGGCGTAGGCGCAAAAACCGCAAGACAGGCATTTCTCCGAGACTTGCCGCCATAAGTCAATATCTGAAAACAGGTCAATGAACTTCTCTCTCAGGCCGGCGGTTTCGATGCGGTCGGTCACGGCCAATTCCGGCTTGTCAAGCGGGGAATCCTGGAAAAGGTCCAGGCGGACCAGCTCGCTGCCGGCATCCGTGACCGGCTCGGCCAGAAAGCCGTTCGCGACCGGATAAAGGATCAGGTCAGATCCATCCGTCTCCGCCGGCCCTTTCCCAAAAGAAGAGCAGAAGCAGGCGCTGTCACAGGTAGTGCAGGCCAGGGTGATGACGGTCAGGCCGCTTCGCCGTCCGGCATATCCGGGATCGTTAAATCCGCCTCCGGCCGGGAAAAACAAGGCGTCCAGCGCCGCCAGCGCCCGGGCGTCGCAGACCCGCGCGCCAAAGAGGACGTGGTTTTCCTCAGGCTCCTCCGGCTCCAGCTCGATCCGCTCCTCGCCCGCTGTTTGCAGATAACTGAAGCCGAACAGCCGCTCGGTAGGCGGCAGCAGCGTCGCTTTCGCAGACAGGTGAGTGTAGGCGCCGGTCTCCACCGGCTCCCCTGCGATCCAGGGGGCAAAAAGGACGGTGTTAACTGAATCCCGGGCGACCCGGGGGGCCCACACGGTGCGGCCGCCTCCAGCCAGGTGCTCAAGCAGCCGGGGAATGGCGTCTTCAGCGATGAACCTCACCGCCAGCCTCCGTCCCTGTTGACATCATATGTTAACAATGGTGTCTTGTCCTCCAGGCTCATTCCGGCCCGATATGCAAACAATTCCTCGACAATTCTGTTTTGCTCCTCCAGCAGCAGCATCAGCGGGATCCCTACCGGACAGGCGCGCTCGCATTCTTCGCAACCGGTGCAGCGACCGGCCAAGTGGCTGGTCCGGACCTGCTGGGCCATCTCCGATTCGATAGCGTTTACCTGACCCCCGGTCCAGTGAGGCTCGCGCGTCTGCATCGAGCAGGCGTCCCGGCAAAAGCACAAGGGACAGGCCTCACGACAGGCATAGCAACGGATGCAGCGGGAAAACTGCTCCCGCCAGAATTCGCGCCGCTCAGCGATGCTCATGGCCGCGAACCGCTCCCGGATGCCGGTTTTATCCGGCGGAGGCGGCGGCGTCACCGATTTAACATCGCCGGCCGCCAGATCCATGATCACCGGTTCCTGGTCCTGGCATTGATGACACTTGTGAAGCAGGATCTCCTCGCGCGGCATCGATCTGCCTTCCATGTGAACCCGGCCGCCGGCGTCTTCGATCTTCTTGCCGAAGCCAAAGCACCGCCACGCCCTTTTGACATCGATCACACCCGGACAAGGGACGCCGATGACCCTGATGCGGTCGCGGCTGACTTCGCCCTCGACGATCAACTGGACGATGCTTCTGGCGTCACAGCCTTTGGCGACAATGCCAACCTTGCTGTTTTTCAACCGGGGGAGATGCACGGCCAGATTATGTGTGCAGGTGGAGTCAAAAATGGCCCCGTCCGCCTCATCCGGAGTATGGAACCGCGCCGGAACGGCAACGCCGGCCGCCGGTGAGCGCGTCCAGCCCAGAACCACGTCCACTTCCTCAAGCACCTTTTTGATTGTCGCGATCAGATCGTTCATAGACATTTTCGTTTAACGTAAACCCATTTAAATAACTTGCTTGACCCGCCGCGTAAATTCGTTCACCACATCTGCCCACTTTGCTCCTTCAGAAGCGCTCACCCAGGTGTAGTGGAACCTGGCCGGATCGATTCCCAGCGCCGGCAACATCCGCTCCAGCACCTCCATCCTCCGCCGGGCATAATAATTACCCTCATTGTAATGACAGTCTCCCGGATGGCAGCCGCTCACCAGCACGCCGTCGGCGCCTTCGCGGAACGCCTTCAACACCAGCAGGGGGTTTACCCGGCCGGTGCACGGCAGCCGCACGACGCGGAGGCTGGCGGGCTGCTTCATTCTGGCCGTGCCGGCCATATCGGCCCCGGCATAGGAGCACCAGTTGCACAGAAAACCTATTATTTTGACTTCAGTTTTAGGCATTGATCTGTTTGATTCCAATCCCAAGTTCCAAGTTCAAAAAAACTGGCAAACAAATTTTGAAGCAAATGATTCAATAAGCTCAAGTTTCCAGTTCCACCTTTCAAGATTAACTTGACACGGATAACTTGGGACCTTGAACTATCTTAATACTTCTACCACTTCAGCAATCAGTTGATTGTCTGTGTATCCTTTTAATGATATGACTCCGGGCGGGCAGGCGACGTTGCAGAGGCCGCAACCCTGGCAGAGCGAGGCAATCACGTGCGCAACCTGTCCGTCCCTCGCATCCTGCGCCTCGACGGCTCCGTAAGGGCAAACATCCCGGCATTTAAAACAGCCGGCGCACTTCAACTGATTGACTTCCGCCACCATCGGGCTCGTCTCGAGTTCTTCCTGGGAAAGCAGCCCGATGACCTTTGCCGCCGCCGCGCCTGCCTGCGCCACGGAAGCCGGGATGTCTTTCGGTCCCTGGCAGGCCCCGGCGAGGAAGACGCCGCCAGTGTTTGTCTCCACCGGCTTCAGCTTCGGGTGCCCTTCCGCCATGAACCCCTGGCCATCGGTGGAAATGTTCAGCCGCCGCGCCAGCTGGCCGGCGCCCTCGGCGGGAGTCAACCCGGTGGCCAACACCACCAGATCGGCCTCGATCTCAACCTGGTCGCCGGCCAGCGTGTCCGTGCCCATCACCACCAGTTTGCCGCCGCGGGGATAGATCTTGCCGACGCGGCCTCTGATATAGATGGCGCCGAAGTCTGTCTGGGCCCGGCGGGTGAACTCATCATATCCCTTGCCGGCGGCGCGGACGTCGATATAAAAAATATAAGACTGCGAATCTGGAATGTGCTCTTTTGTCAAAATTGCCTGTTTGGCCATGTACATGCAGCCGATGCTGCAGCACTGCGGCCGGCCCACTGACTCGTCCCGCGATCCGATGCAGGAGATAAAAACGATATCGCGCGGCTCTTTCCCGTCGGAGGGGCGCTCGATGCGGCCGCCGGTAGGGCCGGAGGCCGACAGCAGCCGCTCATACTTGAGAGCGTTAATTACATCCGGGTACATGCCCATGCCGTAAGTCGGATATGACTGCTTCCAGTCATAGAGGCCAAAACCGGTGGCGACAACCACGGCGCCAAACTTTTCCGTCACCACTATATCTTCCTGCTCGTAGTCGATCGCGCCCGCCGGACAGACCTTCTGGCAAACGCTGCACTTGCCCTTGATAAACAGGCGGCAGTACTCCTTGCGGAGGCTGGCCACCAGCGGCACCGCCTGGGAAAACGGGATCGAGATCGCCTTCGATTCGCCGGCGCAGACGTTGAAGTCATCCGGCGCCTTGCTGGGACATTTCTCCTGGCAGATCAGGCAGCCGGTGCAGTTCTCCTCGATGACGCAGCTTGCCTTTTTTCTGATATCAATCTCAAAGTTGCCAATATATCCCCGCACTTTTTCAACCTCAGAATTGACCATCAGCTTGATATTCTCATGCTGCTTTACCTCTACCATCCGGGGAGTCAGGATGCAGGAAGAGCAATCCAGGGAGGGAAAGGTCTTGTCCAGCCGGGCCATATTGCCGCCGATGGTGGAACTTTTTTCCACCAGCGTCACCGGGATGCCGGCATCGGCGATGTCGAGCGCCGCCTGGATGCCGGCGACGCCGCCGCCAATCACCAGCGCCCGGCGGGTCACCGGCGAGCTGCCAGCCTGAAGCGGCTTCTGCCGCCGCACCCGGGCAACGCCTTTGCGTACCAGATCAATTGCCTTTTCCGTGGCCTCGTCGATGTCGGAGTGAATCCATGAGCACTGCTCACGAATATTGACCATCTCCAGCATGAACGGGTTCATGCCGGCGCGGCCGATCGCCCGCCGGAAAGTTGTCTCATGCATTCTTGGCGAGCAGCCTGCCATCACCACGCGGGTGAGCCCCTTCTGCTGGATGGCGTCGATAATCGCCCGCTGCCCGGGATCGGAGCATGTGTACTGAATGCTTTCGGCATGGACGACGCCCAGCATCGATTTTGCCGCCTGCACCACCCTGTCGGTGGAGACGGTGGCGGCGATATTTGTTCCGCACTGGCAGACGAAGACACCTAACATCGGACTTCGGATGTTGGATACTGGATTTTAGATGAAACCAAAAACCGTTGGCTCGTATCAAAATTCAATATCTGCCCGCTACAATTCAAGAAGGATCTGTTTAAATTTTTATCCATTGCCCAGTATCCAAAATCATTATTCAGGTCTCTATCCAACATCCAGCGTCCAATTCCCAAAATCCGCATTTTTGTGCGTATTGATGCCCAGTTCGGCGGGTGAATGGCCCAGCGCCAGACCGATCGCCTGCGTGAAATAGAGGACCGGCAGATGGTAATCTGTGCCGTAGGCGGCATTAATCTGGCTCTGCCGCAGGTCCAGGTTCTGATGACATAAAGGACACACCGTTACCAGCGCGTCAATCCCGCATTCGAGCGCCACCTCGATAATGCGCTTGCTTGCCTGGAGCACAATCTCTTTCTTGGCCAGCCCCATGTAGGAGCCGCAACACTCGGTCTTGAAAGGAAAGTGGGGCGTGGCAGCCCCCGTCGCGTTCAGCAGCGGCTCCATCTTCACCGGGTTATTAGGGTCGTCATACCTGACAACTTCCGGCGGCCGCACCAGCACGCAACCATAATATGTCCCCAGCCTCAACCCGGACAGGCGGCGCTGCACCCGCTCCGACAGGTCATCCGGAGCAATTTCCCTGTTTAACAACTGGATGACATTTAGTACTTCTGTTTGATAACGAACCGCCTCGTCCAGCGCCGCGCCGGTCCGTTCTCTCAGCTCCGGGTTTCGCTCCAGTTCAAACTGCGCGTACTTGAGCCGGTTGTAACAGCCGGCGCAGGGCGCCACCACCGAAGGATGGCCCGCGCCGGCGATATGCAGGTTGCGCGCCGGCAGCAGAATGCCCAGCTCACCCCCCCAATGATGGGGCGCGGGCGAGGCGCCGCAACAGTTCCAGTCGGCCAGTTCGTCCAGGCCGATACCGAAAGCAGCCGCCACCAGCCGGAAGGAGACGTCGTACTCGGCGGCGCTGCTGGTAAGGGAACAGCCGGGAAAGTAGGAATAGTCCGTCATTTCCGCCTCACCCCGGCGGCCCGGCGCCGCGATTGACCTGCTGGAAGAGACGCCTGACCTGCCGCATGTTTTTTATCCTGGGCGGGAAAATTCGGACCTTCTTTTTCCGAAGCAGCAGCGGCGCCAGGGAGAGGTCGTTTGTCAGCTTGCCCGTTCTAAAATTGAACCATAAAAGCAGGGTAGTCTCATGGAGCCTTCCGTGCCGGCAGACGTTGTTGAGAAAGCCGCGGCGGAAAAGGCGCAGGTTGGGCTCCGTATCCCGCAGCCCTGCCTCATCGGCGATGGCCTTGGCCGTTTCAATAACTCCGGCGACATCGATCTTCATCGGGCAGCGCATCGAGCAGGTCATGCAGTCAAGACACAGCTGCGCCGTCTCGGACCGGAGCACTTCCTCAACCAGTCCGATCTGAAGCAAGTGCATCAACCGGTGCGGCGGATAATCGAAAGCAAAGGCAGCCACGCAGGTGGAGGTGCAGCGTCCGCACTGAAGGCAGGCAGTGATTCTCTGCCCGCTGCGGCGCTCGATTTCGGCAACGACGGCTGCGCCTTCTTTAACAGTTTGGGAGAGATTTATCACTGTTCCTCCCGCTAAAACATGTTTTCCGGTTTTCAGTGTTCAGCATCCAGTATTGCATTTGCCAGTCGCGCAACCTGGGAACCGGAAACTAGAAACTGAAAAAACCGGAAACCGGAAACTAAAAAAGCCCGCCGGCGCCAATGTCTCTTTGCCAACCAGAGGCAGGCCGTCGAGCTGGAATTTGCTTTTTCGCAGCGTTCGCGGTTTAGCGTCCCTGAGAATCCGCGAACGAACTTGTGAAAAAAATAACAGGAGCTTAGAATTTTAGCAGGACCCTCTAGGGGAAGTCAATAAATTTGTATGCATTGTCCCGCTGGACCGGCACGAGGCCGGCGGCGCGAATGGCGTTAACCAGCTCATCCTTGCCGACGCGGTAACTGACGCCGGCCGCCGCGACGACGTTTTCCTCGATCATGGTGCTCCCCATGTCGTTGGCGCCAAAGCTGAGCGATATCTGCGCCACCTTCAGGCCTTGCGTCACCCATGAGGCCTGAATATTGCGGATATTGTCCAGGAAGATGCGGCTGACGGCGACCGTCATCAAATAATCGATCCCGCTCGATGATTTCTGGCCCTCCATCTGCGTATGTGAATCCTGAAAGGTCCAGGGAATAAACGCCGTGAAACCCCCGGTCTCGTCCTGCAGCTCGCGGATGCGGCCCATATGAACGGCCCTGTCCGCGTAGGTCTCAATGCTGCCAAACATCATCGTCGCCGTTCCTCTGAGACCGGCTTTATGAGCCGACCGCATCACTCCCAGCCAGGCGGCGCCATCTGCCTTTCCCGGACTGATCCGGGCGCGGACTCCGTCCGCAAGAATCTCGGCCCCACCCCCGGGCAGCGAATCCAGCCCCGCCTCCTTCAGGCGGATGATCGCCTCGTCAACCGTCATCCGGCTGATTTTGGCGATGTGGTATATCTCTGGTGGCGACAGCGAGTGAATGCAGATATCGAAGCGGGTTTTAATCGCGGCGAAAAGATCACAATAATAATCGATGTCAAGCGTTGGGTGTAGTCCCCCCTGCATCATGATGCCTGTGCCGCCCAGCGCCAGCGTCTCTTCAATCTTGCGGAATATCTCCTCATGGCTCAGCAGGAAGCCTTCGGCCGAGCCCGGCTTGCGGTGGAAAGCGCAAAACCGGCAGCCGGCGATACAGACATTGGTGAAATTGATATTGCGGTCAATCACGAAGCTGGCTTCATCGCCGGGCGCCCGGCGGCGCCGGAGCTCGCCGGCGGCCCGCCCCACCGCGATCAGGTCGCGGCTCGTAAGCAGTGCCGCTGCCTCCGCTTCACTGATCCTCTCGCCGGCGGCGGCTTTTTCAAGGATGCCTGCGACCTCTGCCCGCGCGGCAGCCATTATATGAACTCCAGCCGGGGGACGGGAGGCGCTGCCCCCACCGCCGCGGCGCGCCGGTAAAATTCTGCCAGCCCGCGGCGGTAATCATCGGTAAGGTCATAGCGAAGTTTGGCAAAGTAGGAGCGCAGCAGTTCCGGCTGGAAAGGGTAGGCGTCGGCGGCGGCGCGAACCACTTCGTCCCAGTGCCCGCGGCAGTATTCAACCGAGTAAAGCAGCCGGTCCTGGACCTCAAACGTTTCGTCCGGGCGTACGTCAAAGAAGGGGCGCCTGACAGCCCAGAGGGCAAAAACCATCGGCAGGCCAGTCAGCTCCTTCCATAACTCTCCCAAGTCATAGCTGAACTGCCAATCGCCCCCGTAAAAGGCCTCCAGCGCCTGGTCGCCAATCAGGAGCACGGCGTCAAAATCGTGGAGCGCTTCGGCAGCGCCGCCGGAAAGTGGAGCGTATTCAGGCGCCCCGCGCCGGCGGCCGCCCAGCAGGATCTTCAGCAGAGCCACGGATGTGGCGCTCTGGCCCGTTAGGGCCACCGAGCCGACCTCCTCGACAGGCCGCCTGGATATGAGACGGATGCTGTCCACGGCACCGTCGGCGGTGATGGAAAGGCTGGGAAAGAGGATGAGGCTCGCCTGGTTGCGCGCGTACTCGATTGATGAGATCGGGCTGATGTCGAGATCACCGGCCAGCAGCAGCCCGTTCAGATAAGTCGGCACACCGCGCACGAGCTGAAAGCATCCCCATCCTTCCCCTTTTTCCAGCCCGTAATATAGCGGGTAGCCGTTGAGAAATTCGAAATGGCCGATCCGGATCGCCGCCTGTCCGGGCAGTGTTTCCTTGACTTGACCCGGCGCCTCTTTAAAGCCCGCCGGTTCGCCGGCCGTACGGCCGGCAGACTGCCTTGGCCTGTCAGTCTTCATAAACCCTGATGACGTTGTAAAGGGTGTCGCGCTCAACCGGAGCGCGGCCTGCGTCCCGGATGAGCCCGATCAGCTCGTCCCGGGAAATGGACTGACCCGTCCGGGCGCCGGCGGCATGGGTGATCTTCTCTTCCACAACAGTGCCGTCGATGTCATTGACGCCAAAATGCATTGATATCTGCGCCACCTTGATGCCAAGCATGATCCAGAACGCCTTGATGTTGACGAAATTATCCAGCATCAGCCGGCCTACCGCCAGCATTTTCAGGTCCTCGACGCCGGTTGTCCCCGGAAGCTCGCTGAGCTTCGTGTTCGCCGGATGGAAAGCCAGGGGAATGAAGCTGCCGAAGCCTCCGGTCTCATCCTGCAGCTCGCGCAGCCGAAGCAGGTGATCGATCCGCTCCTCGGCCGTCTCCACATGGCCGTAGAGCATGGTGGCGTTTGACTTGATGCCAGCTTTGTGCGCAGTTCGCATCACATCCAGCCATCCCTGGGCTGATATCTTGTTCGGACATACCTGCCGGCGAACCCGCTCCGAGAAGATCTCGGCGCCGCCGCCGGGAAGTGATCCAAGGCCGGCATCCTTGAGTTCCAGGAGCACCTCCGCCACCGATTTGCCCGCCCGGCGCGCGAAAAAAGCAATCTCGCTGGCGGTAAAAGCCTGGATGTGCACGAACGGATCCAGGCGCCTGAGCGCCGCGATCATTTCCAGATAATATTCATACGGGAGAGACGGGTGCTCGCCGCCGACGATGTGGAGTTCGGTGGCGCCGTCCGCGAGCGACACCCGGGCGCGCTCGATGACTTCATCCAGCGTCATCGTATACGCTTCCGGCGAGTCCTCGCGGGCGTTAAAAGCGCAAAACTTACAGCCATTACCGCAGACGTTCGTGTGGTTGATATGCCGGTTGTTGATGAAGAAAACGCGATCGCCCGCCGCCCGGCGGCGGGCCCGATCGGCGAGGGCGCCCACGCGCAGGAGGTCGTCCGTCTCGAGCAGCTTCAGCCCGTCCTCACGGGACAGCCGTTCTCCGTTAACTACCTTTTCTTCAATCAGATCCATATAAATTTAACGCTTCCAGTTTCTGGTTTTCCCAGCTGCTGGTTCCGGGTAACAAGAATTTAACTAAAAACAGCGACAAGAAGCTTGAAACTTGCGCTTTACCCGGTCTTGACAGCCAGTTTCCGGCCGCCGACGAGGAAGCCCAGCGCCTTCTCGAAAACCGCCGGCTCCGGACCGATGGCCACCGCCGTTAACCCGCCCGGCTGGTAAAACTCGGCCGCGAGCTCCATCACCTCGCCGGCGGTAACGGCGTCGATCCGCTCGATGATCTCATCCATATCAAGGATCTCCGAATCCGTGACGGTCAGCTTGCCCAAGCGGCTCATGCGGCTGTGCGTCGTTTCCATTCCCAGGACCACGCGGCCTTTCGCGTTCTCCTTTGCCCGCGCCAACTCGTCGTCCGGTATCGGCTTTGCCGCCAGTAGTTCAAGCTGGCCGTTGATAATGTCCGTCACCTCGCGAACGCTGTCACCCCGGCAGCCAAAATAAACCCCCAGCAGCCCCGTGTCCGAATAAAGCGTCGAAAAGGAATAAACCGAATAGGCCAGCCCCCGCTTTTCCCGCACCTCCTGAAACAGGCGCGAGCTTGCGGTGCCGCCGAGAACCGTATCCAGGATTTGCAGCGCAAATCGTCTTGGAGAGTGACGCGAAAGCCCCCGGCCACCCAGGCAGACATGATATTGCTGCGTGTCCCTGACGTAAAAGGCGTCTCCCAACTCCCGGCGGGCCGGTTCCGGCGGCGCCAGCGCCCGGGACAGAGGCGGCGAGCCGTTGCCGCCGGCGGTATGCCGCTGGGCAAGCTCGACCAGCTCGCTCTGCCCGATGCTGCCGGCGGCGGCGATTACCATGTTTGGCAATGTGTAATGACCCTGGTGGTAGCTGCGGAGCCGCGCCGGCGTTACCGAGCCGATAATCTCCGAAGTGCCCAGCACGCTTTTGCCCAGCGGGTGCTCGTCAAAAATGGCCGCCGTCAGGTAATCGGCGATCAGCTCCGACGGGGTATCCTCATACATGGCAATCTCCTCGATCACCACTTCGCGCTCTGGATCGATGTCGGCAAACGCCGGACTCAGCACCATATCGGCAATCACATCAAATGCTTCGGTGAGATGCCGGTCCAGAAAGCGCGCGTGCACCACTGTATACTCGCGGGCAGTGGCAGCATTGATCTCCCCGCCAAACGAGTCAAAGATCTGGGCGATCTCGGTGGCCCCAAAGCGGGAGCTGCCCTTGAACAGCAAGTGCTCAATGAAATGGCTGATGCCGCTTTCGGACGGCTCCTCATAGCGGGAGCCGGCACCAATCCAGAAGCCGAGCGAGACCGAACGGACAGACGGCATTTTTTCGTTGATGACCCGTCCGCCCTGTGGCAACTGTTCTAGCTCATATTTTTGGATTTAGGTCAACCACCTTGAGTCCAATGCGCTGCTTGCCGCGGTCTTCCTTGATCTCAACCACCTCGACCTCAATTATCTGGCCCCGCTTGACTACATCTTCCACTTTAGCTACCCGCTTATCTGACAGGTTCGAGATATGGACGAGGCCGTCGGTCCCCCGTTTCAGCTCGACAAAGGCGCCGAAGTCGGTGGTTTTGACAACCTTGCCGACATAATGGTCACCCACCTCGACATCCTTGGTGAGGGCGTTGATGCGCGCGATCACTGCTTCGGCGCTGGCGCCCCCGGGGCTGGTGATGTAAACAGTGCCATCTTCTTCCACGTCAATGTTGACATCAAACTCCTCCACCAGGCCGCGAATGGTCTCGCCGCCCTTGCCGATCAGCGTGCCGATCTTGTCGGGGTTGATCTGGATCGTCAGGATTCGCGGAGCATACTCGGAAAGCTCCGCCCGCGCCTGCGGCAGGGTCGCCAGCATCTTTCCCAGGACAAACTCGCGACCGCGCTTGGCCTGCTCCAGGGCCGCGGCCATGATGTCCGGGGTGATCCCCTCCTTGATCTTCAGGTCCATCTGGATGGCGGTAATCCCGTTTGCCGAGCCCGCCACTTTAAAGTCCATGTCGCCAAGATGATCCTCCACGCCGGCGATGTCAGTGAGGATGACGTAGTTGCGGTCCACATCTTCGGAACCGCATTCCAGGCAGCGGCGCAGGAAGACGCCAACGGCGCCGCAGGAGCGGCAGGCGCTGTGCACAATCAGGCCACAGGCGATGCCGCCAACGGGAGATTTTACCTTAACGCCGGCATCCATTAGCGCCAGGGTAGAACCGCAGGTGCTGGCCATCGAAGAAGAACCGTTGCTTTCCAGGATCTCACTGACCAGGCGGATCGTATACGGGAACTCATGTTCGGCCGGGATCATGGGTCTGAGCGCCTTTTCCGCCAGGGCGCCGTGGCCGATGTCACGGCGCTTGGGGCCGCGCATGAATCCCGTCTCACCGACCGAGAACGGCGGGAAATTATAGTGATGGATGTAACGCTTGCTCTCTTCCAGGCCGAGGCCGTCAATGCGCTGGTAATCGCCGACCGCCCCCAGGGTGAGCAGCGTCATCGCCTGTGTCTGGCCCCGGGTAAATAGCGCGGAGCCGTGCGTGCGCGGCGCGACGCCCACATCGCAGCTGATCTCGCGGATCTCTTCGGCGCCGCGGCCGTCGGGGCGACGTTTGTCCAGCACTATGCTGCGACGGACGACTTCCTTCTCCACCGCTTTGGCCAACTCCAAGACCTCACGGGCCATCTCCTCCGGCGACTCTTCGGTAACAAGCTGATCACGGACCGAGGCGCGGATTTGCTCTATGCGATCGCTGCGCTCCTGCTTATCGGTGATGCGGTTGGCTTCTTCCAGCCGCGCCCGGCAGATCGAATCGACCCGAGCCGCCAGCTGCTTGTCGGGTTTGTATTCCTCGAACGTCCATTTTTTCTTGCCGGCAGCCTCCCGGAATTCCAGTTGCAGCTCGCATATCCGCCGGATTGGCTCCTGCGCCAGCTGGATGGCCTGCATGACAATTTCTTCGCTGACTTCGTTGCCGCCAGCCTCCAGCATCAGGATGGAATCCGCTGTGCCGGCGACGACCAGGTCCAGATCACAGGCTTCCTCCTGGAGCTGCGGCAGGGTGGGGTTGATGATCAGCTCGCCACCCAGCCTGCCGATCCTGACGGCGGCAATCGGTCCCTGGAAGGGAACTTCCGAGATCGTCAGCGCCGCCGAAGCGCCGTTAAGGGCGAGGACGTCATATGCATTTACCTGGTCGGTGGAGAGAATGGTGGCGATAAGTTGCACCTCATTGGCGAATCCCTTGGGGAAGCGTGGCCGCACCGGCCTGTCAATCAGCCTGGCGGTCAGAATTGCTTTTTCGCTGGGGCGCGCCTCGCGTTTGATAAAACCGCCCGGTATCTTGCCGGCGGCATACATTCTCTCTTCTATATCAACCGTCAGAGGAAAGAAATCGATCCCCTCGCGCGCTTCAGCCCTGGCTGTGGCGGTAACCAGAACCATCGTATCGCCGGAGCGGACCAGGACGGCCCCGCCGGCCTGCTTGGCCAGGCGGCCGGTTTCCAGCGAAACGGTCTTGCCGCCGATGTCAATGCTCTTCTCTATTATTGAATTATCCAAATCAATGATCTCCTTGAATTTTTCCGGGTGAATCCCGGCCTTCGGTAAACGCCGCTTTTCTGAAGGCCGGCATCCCGGCGAAAGGCGGACGACATTTTCCCACAATTGCTGGCATAAAAAACTCGCTCCGGCAAGAAAAAAGCCACGGGAAAACGTTGCTCCCGTGGCCTGCTCTAGGCTTAAGGCTCAAAATCCGTCATCATGGCCAAGAATGCCTTCGGCGGATTCTCAGCCTCAGGCCTAGAGCTGCTTTGTTGGGGAC
>JACWAM010000111.1 GCA_014874265.1 Thermoleophilia bacterium
ATCTCCATAAATTCCATGAGTGTCTTGGGGCCGATCATGAGATACCTCCTGTTTTTGTTTACTAACAGAAGATATCAGCCGGTTCGGACGGAACCTGAACGAGTTGTATGATCAGTAATTATAATGTGTTTTTACAGCCTAGCCCACCAGGTAATTGCAGCGCGATCATAAACCGCACTTTGAACTTTGGATCTTTGACAGTTGATGAGCAGGATCAAGTTTTTTGGTTTTATCCACCATCCAAGATTCATTATCTACAATATGCAAGACTTTCCCGGTTCGCATTGAATGAATAGAAAAAAAGAAATAGCGAAAGAGGCTTAAACCGAAATGAGATATCAACCGGGCGGAGAGCCCAAGCGCCAGGCGCACCTGAAAATTGGCGGCATGGCGCTGGAAAACGGGGTGCTGTTTCAGAGTGAGCGCCACTGGTCGATGGCGGTGCGAACCCAGACCGGCATTGAGGTGTCTTCCGGGGAAAAAACAGCTTTGTCGCGCTCGCACCTGAAGGGGGTTCCTCTGCTCCGGGGGCTGATCAGCCTGACGGAGTCCGCGGCAATCCTGCCGGAAGCGCACGCGCACGGCGGACGCATGCCAGCCATGATGCGCTCGCCGCAGGTGCTGGCGTCCATGTTGCTCAGCACCGTCGCGACAGCCGCACTCAGAAATCCTAAAAAACGGCTGCCCCCCCTGGTGGAGGAGGCCGTAATGGCGGGACTGGCGATGCTGCCTTCCCTGATTGCCCTCCGCGGGACCGGCGTTACGCAATATCACGCCGCCGAGCACAAATCAATCAATTCCTACGAATCGGCCGGGCTGGTCGACGAGGAGAGCGCCCAAGCGGCGCGCGCCGAGCATGCCCGCTGCGGCTCCAATATTATTGGACCGGCCCTGGCGTTGATGACGGTTGGCAACGCGCTGAGCCGCCGGGCGCTGGGGAGGCAGAGCCAGGCTGCCCGTCTGGGGATCGGCCTGCTCAGCCTGTCGGGCGCTATCGAGATGATCCAGTGGGCGGCGAGAAACCCAGGGAGCCTGTGGTCGAGGCTTCTTACCTGGTCGGGCAACAGTCTCCAGACGCTGGTTACCACGAAAGAGCCGACCGAAGACCAGCTGGAGGTAGGACTGGCGGCCCTCAGTGAGATCCTCCGAATCGAGGGCGCCGGCAGCGCCTAGTCTAGCGTACTCTGTGGTGGCGCAGTTGCGGCCGCTTGAGGCTGAACCCAGCTGCGGAAGTCCTCTCCTCCCAGCCGGACTTGCTCCAATCAAGTCGCCCCATGGCTAAAAATCATCGCGGAAGGGTAGAACAAATCACGGATGCCGGTAAACGGCGGGGCAGTTTGAGAAAAGTGTGGAGAATTGGTCAGACCCGGCATCCTGCATTTATCCATCCGCGGGCATGGGACAAACATGGCTATAACGTCCGAACTGGCATCATTACGCGAATTTACAACCCGGGAAAATCCTGTCGTCAGCCTTTATCTCGACGTCAATGGCGCCCGGTTCCCCCGCAGGGGAGACTATGAGACTGAATACAGCTTCCTTGTCCATGACGCCCGCCGGACCGCGGCTGATACGCTTCATCTGAGCAAGGATCAGGAAGAGCGTCTCGACCTCGAGCTGCAGGCGATCGGAGAGTTCCTGGCGCTGGAATACCGCCGGGAAGGCTCCAAGGGACTGGTGATATTTTCATGCCGGGATGAGGACCTCTGGGAAGTCATGTCGCTGAAAATCCCGGTGGAAAACCGGTTGCTGGTGGACTCGAAGCCGCGCCTGGCGCCGCTGGCGGAGACTTTATCGCGGCATAGCCGTTTCTGCGTGCTTCTGGCGAGCAAGGAGGCAGCCCGGATATTCGAGACCTACGCCGGGGAGTTGACGGAGCAGACCGATCTTTTTGACAACATTCTCAAACGTCATACTCAGGGCGGCTGGGAACAGGCCAAGCTCCAGCGGCGTCACGAAATCCAGGTTCACAATCATTTAAAGCGTGCCGCCGAGGTTGCTCTTTCCTTTTTCCAGGAGCGGTCGCTGGAGCGGCTGGCTGTTGGCATCTCCTCTGAAGAGTTATGGCCGGAGCTGGACAAGGTTTTACACTCATACCTCAAGGAACGCCTGGCCGGCAGATTCAACCTCGAGATCAGCGCCGGCAGCAACGATATCCTTGAGCGGATAGACGTCCTCGATGCTGAGATCCGGCACCAGGCAGAAATAAGGTTGCTGGATTCGCTGGGTCCGGAGCTGGAGGCAGGCAAGAATTATGTCGGGGGCCCCGACGATGTGCTGGCGGCCCTTAATGAGCGGCGCGTCGAGCTGTTGATAGTGGAAAATGGCTTTAGCGCCAGCGGCAGAATGTGCAATTCCTGCGGCACTATTGCTTTCTCTGAAGAAACATGTCCTGGTTGCCGCCTGGATATGCGGCCGGTGGCGGACATCGTTGAAGAGGCTCGCGAGCAGGCGCTCCGGCAGGATGCCGCCCTGCTTACCGTTGCCGCCGGCCACCCGGCGATGAAGCAGACAGGCGGTATTGCCGCCAGGCTGAGATATTGATCTTCTCCCGTTTTTCCGCGGCTCCATTCAGCGGGCGTCACATCACAACGATTTTAAACCGGGTCAACGAATCCTTTCTTGAAAATCTAAGTCTAATGATGTAAATTTTCCTCACAATGGCATTGTTAGTTTTCCATTGTGACGAACGAGAAAAAAAGGAGGAGACGATGACCTTGGTTATCAGAGCGCCATACCGGCGATATTGCCCGAGCGGTAGCCGTGCGGCGGGATGGCTGGTAAACTTTCCCCTTACGCGACAGGATCAGGACAGGCGGAGCACTGCCTGGAACCTTGAAGTGGAGGTTTCTGACGGCGATGACGAGCTGCGTTTCCGGGTAGATCTGGGCGAGACCAAGCCGGAAGACATCGATGTCCGGGTAGCGGACGGCGTGCTCACTCTCAATGGATCGCAGACGAAAAAGCGCCGGGTCGAGCGGGGAGGCCAGGTGTGGCTTCAGGAACGCCGGGCCAGTTTTTGCCGCAGCTTCGTTCTGCCGGAGTCGGCCCAGCCGGACCGGACTGAGGCTGCATTTGCCGGCGGCGTCCTGGAGGTGTGGATGCGCAAGGAAGAAAGCCGGGAAAAACCGCACCGGATCGAGGTCAGGTCTGCCGGCGAAGGCGCCCGGAAGGTACAGATAAATCCAGAACTAGAGAGTTAAAATCGGCTGATTAGCTGGTATTTTTAGCCGGATCCCGGCGAACCCTTTGGGCTTTTAAAATTTCTAAATAGTAGAAGGAAAAAAGAGGATCACCAAGAGTGGGTGACTCTCAGGATTGGTTTAGAGGTGAGGAGAATGATTCAGGTGTCTTTAAGAGGATGCTCTGTAGCGCCGGTTGAATCGTTGTCCGGGCAGGCAAGGGTTCGGCTGGCGTATGGAGCAGCAGAAGCGCCGGGTTATCCCTGGCTGGTTGTTCCCGGAAGGTCAGTATTGGGGATTGCTCATGAGGTTCATGTGAGCTTCGCCGGTGATTGATTTGACGGGAAGGCAGACCGAAGACCATCAAGATCTGCAGCCGTCAAGAGCTGGTGGTTTGGTCGAGATGATGATTAACAGGTCATGCTGAAAGATCAGTCAGGAATGACCCGGAATTTTTTTATCGGCAACTGTTTGTGGCGATTCCTGCCAGGCCGGTTTTCGTTTGAAACTCATCATTATTGGTGAACTTGAAATACTTTCCATAAAAAATCGTAAAAAATGCAACCGGAAAAATTGACAATTAAATCACAGGAAGCGCTTGCTGCCGCCCAGAAGCTGGCGCAGGCGTCGTCTCAGCAATCAATTGAGCCCGAGCATCTGCTTCTGGCTCTGCTTGGCCAGAGCGACGGCATCGTTACACCGATCATGCAGAAGCTGGGGGCGGACCCGGGGACGCTGGCGGCGGAGTTGGAACGGGCTGTCGACGCCATGCCGAAGATCACCGGCGTCGCGGGGCAGCAGTCATATATGGGCAACCGCCTGAGTAGAATGCTGGACCGAGCCCAGTCTCTGGCCAACCAGCTTAAAGATGATTATGTCAGTACCGAGCATATGCTCCTGGCCGCGGTGGAAGCAGGCGAAGCCGCCGGGCAGATTCTGGCGCAGGCTGGCGTGACCCGGGAGCGGCTGCTGGCGGCTTTGGCTGAGGTGAGGGGCTCGCAGCGAGTCACCGACCAGAATCCTGAAGATAAGTTTCAACCGCTGGAACAGTATGGCCGCGATCTCACCGAGCAGGCGCGCCGCGGCAAGCTCGATCCCGTGATCGGGCGGGACGACGAGATCCGCCGGGTCATCCAGGTCCTCTCCCGGCGCACGAAGAACAATCCGGTGCTTATCGGCGATCCTGGCGTGGGAAAGACGGCGCTGGTTGAGGGATTGGCCCAGAGGATCGTGGACGGAGACGTGCCGGAGGGGCTCAAGGACAAGCGCGTCGTCGCCCTTGACGTCGGTTCGCTGGTGGCCGGATCCAAGTATCGCGGTGAGTTCGAGGACCGGCTGAAGGCGGTTCTTAAAGAGATCCAGGAATCCGAGGGCAGGGTAATCCTCTTTATTGATGAAATGCACACTCTTGTTGGAGCGGGAGCAGCGGAAGGGTCCATGGATGCTTCGAATATGCTCAAGCCGATGCTGGCTCGCGGCGAGCTCCGGGCCGTGGGGGCGACGACGCTGGATGAATATCGTAAATATGTTGAAAAGGACGCGGCGCTGGAGCGGCGGTTTCAGCCCGTGTTCGTGGGCGAGCCCAGCGAGCAGGATACGATTGCCATCTTGCGCGGGCTCAAGGAGCGCTACGAGGTTCATCATGGTGTGCGCATCCAGGACGCGGCCCTGGTGGCCGCCGCAATGCTGTCCGACCGTTATATCGCCGACAGGTTCCTGCCGGACAAGGCAATTGACTTGATCGATGAAGCCAGCTCCAGGCTGCGCATCGAGATTGACAGCATGCCCACAGAGATTGATGTGATTGAGCGCCGCATTAAAAAGCTGGAGATCGAAAACCGGGCGCTGGCCAAGGAAAAAGACAAGGCTTCAAAGGAGCGTCGCGAGAAAATCAAGGAAGAGCTGGCGGAGCTGAAGGAAGAATCGGGCCGGATGAAGGCGCACTGGCAGAATGAGAAGGAGTCGATCCAGAAAATCCGCTCCCTCAAGGAGGAGCTGGAGCAGGTCAAATCCGACGCGGAGCGGGCCGAGCGCGAGGGAGACCTCACGCGTGCCGCTGAGTTGCGGTATGGAAGGACCGCTGAGCTCACCAGGAATATCGAGGCGGAAAATGAGCGGCTCGCCGGTTTGCAAAAAGACCTGAAAATGCTCAAGGAAGAAGTGGATGAGGAGGACGTCGCCGAGGTGGTCAGCAAATGGACGGGCATCCCTGTGTCCAAGCTGATGGAGGGGGAGATCGAGAAGCTGATCAACATGGAAGAGCGGTTGCATGAACGCGTTATCGGCCAGGATGAGGCCATCGCTGCCGTGTCCAACGCGATGCGGCGGGCGCGGGCGGGACTAAGCGCGCCCGGCCGGCCGTACGGCTCATTCATCTTCCTCGGCCCGACCGGCGTTGGCAAGACGGAGCCGGCCAAAGCGCTGGCGGAGTTCATGTTTGACGATGAGCACGCGATGGTGCGCGTAGATATGTCCGAGTTTCAGGAAAAGCACACGGTGTCACGACTGATCGGCGCGCCACCGGGCTACGTTGGCTACGAG
>JACWAM010000112.1 GCA_014874265.1 Thermoleophilia bacterium
GAAATGGGTGGCCGGATTAATCCGAAATCAGTGGCCGGGATGGGGCGAAATACGCAGAATGACAAGCTCTCAACCATTTCTTCATTTTGAATCCAGCTGGTTCCACTGCTTTAGCTCCCGGGCGCCCGGCGTGACGATCGCCATGTCATATTTCATCGGCGAGAAATCCTCGGCCTTGTCCCGGCCGGGAACGGCCTCGTCCAGGCCGCATTCCTCGCTCATCAGGGCGAACTTTCCCGGCGCGCCACCCACGACGCCGGGGCGAAGCTTCTTGGCGTCCTGCACCATGAAAACGCTCCCGTCCGGCGTAAAACCGATGACGCAATTGGGACCATCGATGCAGAGTGGCCGGAGCGACCGGCGGATCAGCCTCAGCGCCGCCGCATCCTTGCGGGTGTCAATTTCTCGCTCCGACAGAGGTGTTATCACATCCTTGTAGTAAGTCAATGGATAACCAAGCTGGCGCTGCGTGTAGTGCAGGATGTGCGCAAACACTTCCGAATCGGAGTTGTATCCCATATAACCGGGGAAACCCCGGCTGGTGAGGAATTCCATGATCGGCACAAAGGCGGTGTTCTCGCCGTTGGTCATCGTGCAAAATCCCTGCAGAAAGAAGGGATGGCAGGCATACAGATAGATATCATAATTGGTATTCTGCCGGCCCTGGGCCAGAATGACCTTCGCCTGAAGCGAGCCGTCGCCGAGGCGGAAAAAAGCGCCCAGCTCCAGGGGATCGCCCACCTCTTTCAGAGTGACAGTGTCAGGAAAGAAGGAAAAGGCAAAGATCGACTCATCCGCCTCTCCCATCTCCCGGAGCGCCAGCCGGGTGGCGAGAAGCAGATCCTCCTGCACGGCGCGGGGGCGGTCACGGTAAAGCTGCGGATAATCGTAAACCTTGGCAAAATAATGGTCGCGGCGGCTTGTTTCCGGCTCCGGCGCCGACTCGTCGATGTCGGGCTGCCACATGTGGACCTCTTCAAATCCTTCCGCATACATAAAATTGTCAAGGTCGCGCAGCCCCTTGGATGACGCGATGCCGGACAGAACCGGCATGTTCTTGAACTTTGCAAATTCGCCGCCAAGGTCCTTCAGAACCAGGCCCAGGCCAGAACCGTCATGCCCCTCTTTCATCGTATTGAGGGCCATGACGTTCTCCATCGGCGAAAAATATTCAGATGACGTGATCGCGCTTAAACGGCACATTTATTAGTTCAAAGTTCCAGGTTCAAAGTTAAAAGTTAAAAAACTGTCAGAGGCGATCTCTCTCCGGGCGCGGCAGCGGGCAGTGCTCTTTCTGCTGCGATACGCGGATTTCCTGAAGGAAGAACTCCTCCCTGGACACCGGAACGGCGCCCATCCACATTATACATTAAGACAACATTGGCCAGACAGGGCGGCTTGCCCGGGCGGCTTATTATTGCATAAAGACGCGACGGCAGCAGGGAATTTGTCCAATTGGAGTATAAACCAGCGGCGAAGGGATATTTTTAGCCGCTGGAGCCTATTTGTCCGGGTAAAAATTATACAGCTGTATAGAAATGGCCGCTTTATCGCCTGAGCAGCCGCATCGCTTTCAGCCCGAAGCTCAGCTTTTCCTGATCCTCGCTCTTGTGGACATCCAGGCCGGTCAGATCGTTAATCCGGCCAAGCCGGTAACGGATGGTGTGCCGGTGGGTAAAGAGCGCTTCGGCGGTGGAGGCGACGCTGCGATCGTTGGCCAGGTAGGCTTCCAGGGTGCCAACCAGATCCGTGTTATGGCGCCGATCGTATTCCTCTATCCGGGCGATCGTCTCACCGTAGAAGTTGCGCACCTCCTCCGGATCCTCCTCCAGGGCACCCAGCAGCAGCTTGTAGATGCCCATATCGTCGTAGGTGACGATTGCGCCCGTCTCGCCCAGCCTCTGGCTCACCCTGAGCGCGGATTCAGCCTCGCGATAGGCGCGGCGGGTCTCGGCGGGATCGGTATGAAGGCGGCCGATGCCGACGGAGACGGTCAGATCCGGCAGCAGCTCCTTGCAAGCCTGGAGGATCTGGCCGGCAGTTGATTTGGCGACAGACATTAATTTAGATCCGTTGCCAAGCGGCGGCAGAAAGGCGATGACATTGTCACTTTTTGGTGTTAGCAAGGCGTTCTGGTGATAGGAGCGGATTACCTGCTTGACCCCGCTAAAGAAACGGTTCTTGATTTGCTGGACTTCCTGCTCCTTGAGAGCGTGCCTGATCACATATTCGCCAAAAGAATCAATGTCGGCTATCAGCACCAGGCAGCCGCGGCTTAAGTCACCGCCGAGAAAGCTGGCCCGTTGCAACATCGCCGGCCCGGCGTCAAACTCGCCGGCGAGCAGATCATCAACAAAATCGCCCCGGAGCCTGGTTTCAGCCTCCAGCCGGGCCAGCTCCCGGCCCATCGCCACCGCGGCCACGGTGGCGGCGCTCTCCAGCGCCACCAGGTCCATGTCATTGAAGGGGGCATCGGTCTCGAAGCTGGAAACGTACCCCTGGACGTCGCGGCTGACAGTCACCGGCACGGTAATAATGGCGGGATAATCCTCACTTTCCTGAAGCAGTGAGCGCTGGTAACGGCCGCGGGCCGCCGGCGCGCGGCCGCCGGCCGAATGCCTAAAAGCAATAAAATTGTCAACAAGTTCGAACTGGAACTCACCATTTGCCGAGCGCGCCAGCATCTCATGGAACGAGTCTTCCAGGATCACCGGCCGGCCCAGCAGTTCCGCGGTGGTGTCGGCGATCGACTGCCACCCGCCGCCGTCGATGACCACTTCCAGCAGCCTGGCATGAATATCCTGAGACCGCCTCAATAAAGAAACATGCTCACCGACGATCATCTCGGAAATCTCGGCGATGATGTGCGTCCACCGGACTGCATCGGGAATTTCCACCACCGGAAACCGGTGGCGGTTTCCCAGTGATACCAGCTCCGGCGCAACTTGTTTGACAAATCGGCCGGGCTTGACAAGAAGTCCGGCGGCGCCGGATTTGATGATCTTGCGGCTAAATTCCACCTGAGCTTCAGGATTCTTGGCGGCGGCAAAAAAAGTGGACAGCACCAGCTCGCCGCCGGAGAGCCAGTCACCAATGTCAGGCACTTCACCGACGGTTACCTGGGAAACCTCCCGCTCCAGACCCTTGCTGCCGGCCAGAACCTTGGCGTCGGCCAGGATGGGAAGATTGAGAATCTCGGATACGCGCAGTCCCACGTACGCTCCTTTGTATCTTTGGAGAAAATATGCCCCGCGCAGGCCTATTATGATCTATCATAGGGCGATTTAATGAGATTGGCCTTGTACTATTGTACAATAATACGGTTATTTTATTATACAATGTGCCAAAGGAGGAATAGGGAAAAGCAAGCGGGCCCTTATGCGCGCCGGCAAAGGGCGCCAGAACCAGGACAACCTGCCCGCGTTAAAAGATCGCGAGATCGCGCAGGCGGCTTTTCCACGCAAAACCTGAATTAAGCCGGAACCTGTCAGTCTTCCTCGAATGGGAACACCATCCGGATTGTCTTTACCTGCACGATGGTGCAATCGGTCTTCACCGGCATCGACGCCGCCGAGCCGCGGCTGGTGCAGGTAGCCTGGGTCACCGGGATGAATTCCACCTCGGGAGCATTGAGGATGTCGGACACGCGCCCATGGCGGTTGCCCGCCTTCAGGTGCACGTTGCCCTCGATTTCATACTCGTCGGTGAGGATTTTCGCCCTGACAGGTTGCGTCTTGATTCTGACCTGGGTAGTCACTTGCGGTCACCTCCCCTCCAGGTGAGCTTAGCCTCAAACTTGCATTATCTATCGGGAAGAACCGGGTGCGGCTTTATGGTTTATTTGACAATGAAATGATTGGATTGCTCCGGAAATTCCTTTAAACGCACGTCATCCTGAGCCAAAGGCGAAGGATCTGATTTTTAACGCCTGGAAAATGCGCATTCCGGCCATTTCGGCCACCCAATCCGCTCA
>JACWAM010000113.1 GCA_014874265.1 Thermoleophilia bacterium
GGTGAAATTCTCGCGCCAGACGGAAGTGGAGCTCATTTATTTGCCTTGGCGTCTTTTTTTTGCGGAGCTCCCGCCCCAGATAAGCCCGAAAAACGGGGTGCAGCCGGTAAGCATTTTTATTCTCCGCATTTGCCATGCCGCTACCAGCTTCCATGTCATTCAGGATGGCCGCCAGATTGACACCGCTGGGAATGAGACGCCCGCATACCGGCATTTCTACGAGATCGGTTAAAGAAGACAGGCAGAGAGCTTTCGCAGACTCGCGGTCCAAGCCGTTTATGATCTTACCTTCAATGTATTTGCGCAAAGCACCTCCCCTGGCAAGCGCCAGTGACAACGCCGCACCCGGCTGTGCTGTCCTGCTGCCCATATAAGGTTTGCACAAGGCAAGAGCGACCGGCCATCCCAGCGTCTTGTCTTGCCATTCGGCGATTTCCTTTTTTAGCAGCGGCAGGTTCTGGCCTGATGCCAGAAAATCAGAGGTCTCCGCCAGTGCGAATGCAAGCTCCTCGGGGCCAATATCCACTAACTTCCTTTGCGTCCGCAGGCGGCCCAAACCGAGATTCGGTTGCGTGCGACTCGCGATAAAGAATTGAAATCGCTCAGGAAGATGCTTGATTAATAATTTGACAATTTCATTGATCCGGGAGTCATTGGCAACCGCATGATAATCATCAAAGAAAAAAAATACCGGGCCGCTCGTCTTTCCGTCGAGGCCGTTAATCAGCCGGACGAGCAATGACCGGGTCAGACCCGGTTGAGATGCTGGTGCCCGGTTAATGTCATATTCATGATCTGAAGTCCCTGCCAATCCCGCGAGCGCCGTCAGAAAACAAATGGGATTCTCATCCAAAACGTCGAAGCGATACCAGAATTTAATGCCGGGCAGGCGTCGATGGAGCTGGGCAAGCAAGGCTGTCTTGCCAAACCCGGGACCGGCGCGAAGAACAGTGAGGCGGGAGTAGTGAGCCTGCAACGCGATGATCAGGCGAGTCCGCGGCACAGCACCTGCAGAGTTGGGCACATGGAGCTTTTCAACAAACAAGCAGCCTGACAATTATGAGAACCCTCGATTCAATTTAATGGCACCCTGTATTGAATAAATTCATACATCCTTCATGAATATATTCAGTTTCGGCTCGCTTGTCTATCAAACTTTAGTTGTATGTCGGTTAAACAAAAAGTAGTAGAAATATAAGTTTTTTAATTACTTAAATAAAAAAAACCCCGCCATCACATATGATAGCGGGGTCTGAATTTATATCCCTTAAATCCTCTTAAACAGGGACAACATTCGAGGCCTGTAGTCCCTTGGCTCCTTCCGTAACTTCGAATTCGACTTTTTGACCCTCGTTGAGAGTTTTAAAACCCTCGATCTGGATCTCAGAGAAGTGGACAAACAGGTCATCGCCGTCTTCTCTTTCGATGAAGCCGTAACCCTTCTCGTTACTAAACCATTTTACGGTTCCTTCTGCCAACGCTCTACCCTCCCATCTAATGCCCGGGCACAGCCGCAGGGCGGACTGCACAATTTGCCCCTGCCTGGACATTCCCGCCCAAACAGACATTCTATACAGCAAAACAGTACTACAACATTAAACGCTTGTAAATAATTTCCTGTATATTTTTTACTTAAATATAAGTAACTTGGTCAGATAAAATTTCAACGGGAATACAGAAAATGACAAAGTCGGCGCTATAATGATCAGGAGTTGGGCAGCCATCCCCACCGCTCAGATAAGTGCGAACTAGAGCGGCGCAGCTTTGTTTTATCCACAGAAAGGATACCTGTCAACAGCAAGAAAAACCTGAACCTGATGCTGGCCGTGCTTTGCGCCGGGATATTCCTTGCGGCTATGGATCAGACCGTTGTTGTCACCGTGCTCCCCCGGATTATCACGGACCTCGAAGGCGGTTTCAGTTCCGGAGGCGTTGAGCGTGCCGCCTGGATTGTAACAGCATACCTCATCGGCTATACAATAATGCTGCCGTTGATGGGAAGGGTGTCCGACCTGCATGGACACCGGCGCAGCTACAACCTGGCAATGGTCATCTTTATCGCCGGATCGTTGCTCTGCGCTATTACCACGAACCTGTACGAACTGGTTGGTTTCCGAGCGATTCAGGCCGTCGGGGGCGGCGCTGTGGTTCCAATTGCCCTGGCAATCGTGGGGTCTTATTTTCCTGCGGAAAGAAGAGCGATCGCGCTGGGCATCATCGGCGCCGCCGGCGAAGCAGGGGGCGTCATAGGGCCCATCTACGGCTCCCTGGTGGCGCAGTATATCGGCTGGCGGGCGATCTTTTACCTGAACGTTCCCTGGGTCCTTATCATAATTTTACTGGTGTGGCGATTTGTAGTAAAAACCGAGCGGCGCCAGGTTGCGGTCGACTACCGCAGCGGGTTGCTACTGGCGCTGGCGCTGGGGCTGACGACAACCGCGATCTCGGGAGCGCGCTCGGTAGGCTGGGCGCGGTTCGGGCTGCCGCTCCTGGCGGCGTCAGCGTTGTTCATGGGAGCATTCCTTCTTTCAGTGCGGCGGACCAATCACCCCCTGATCGACCTTTCGATCTTTCGCAGCCGCACTTTTGCCGCCGCCAACATCGCTCATTTCCTGCTGGGAGTGGCTTTGATAACCGCTCTCGTGCAGGTACCTTCCTTCGCTTATGGTTCCGGCTGGCCGGAGACAGCCAACAGTTCCCCGCTGGTCGGCGGCCTGCTGCTGATTCGCCTGATGATGATGATCCCTGTGGGAGCTCTGCTGGGAGGGATAATTGCCGGCCGCGCCGGGAGCAGATTGCCGGCCGTGGCGGGCTTTGCGCTGAGCGCGTACGGCCTGTGGCGAATTAGCTCCTGGGCAGTCAACGTTGGCCCGGTTCGGCAAACTGAGGATCTCATCGCCGCCGGACTCGGTTTCGGCCTGGTGATCGCACCGATCCTGCTTGCCGGAATCAGCGAGCTAAGGCGGGGGCGGATGGCTTCCGGAACTTCTGTTTTGACTGCCGCGAGAATTTTTGGCATGGCGGTCGGGCTCGCGGCCATTAACAGCTGGGGCATCAGCGATTTTAACACCACCATGATGAAATTCCCGGCCCCCGTACCACAGCTGGGTGAAAGCGCTTCCGGCTATCTGAATCTGCTGAGCGCCTGGGAAGAACAAAATGTTCATACCCTCCTGGGAGTGCTCAGCGATTTTTTCCTCATCGCCGTCGTAGCCTGCGCCGCCGCCATCGTGCCGGCGTTCCTGATCGGCCGGAAAAGGCTTCAAACATCCCAAGCCAAAAACGGCGGCACTGACGCTAACCGCGAATCATAGCCATTTCATCTCGGTGTTGAGGACTTTAGCCATTGGAGCGCTTGATAGGCAACCCGCGGGAGCAGCCCGGCGCCTCACTTTGCGGCTCCAGGCCTCAAAGTGTAAGCTTAGAGCATGAAAATCAATCGGCTGATCCCTGCTTTAATCCTGTTGCTGATCTGTTCCCTGCTCGCCTTTGCCTTTGTCTCCCTGGCTTACGGGGACGCTGACGACAACTATCCGCAAGGCAGCGATCCCTGCGGAGGAGCAGCCAGTAATCCGGATCATTTTCAGGTGACGCCGGACCAGGGTTCGCCCGGCAGCATCTTCTTCTTAAGCGGCAAGCCGCACGATGCCAAAACCGTCGGTCCCGGCTCCGATGTGATGATAACCTGGAAGGAAAAACCGGCCGATCCCGGCGTTTCCGCTCAAGTGAATTCCTCGGGTAAGTTTGTCGCCGCAATCAAAGTGCCACCAGACTTCTCTCCGGGCAAGCATGTGCTGATGTACCTGGAGGCTTCCCCTTACGCCTCCTGCCTGGAGTACACTGTGACCGCCGCGCACCCGGCTCCCCCAGCCGGCCCGGCCTCGTCAACTGGCGGCGAATCTTTGGGGAGCTTCCTCGCTTTCCTCGTCAATATGCTTTTCCGGCTGATTTAGCAGACTTGAAAACCTGAAGTTCCGGATGAAGCTGTTAAATGACAGATTCAGGTATTAAATCAAATGATGTGTAAACCAGTCTGACGCAAGCCTTGCCACTTCTTCCAGGGTTCCCGGCTCTTCAAACAGATGGGTAGCGCCGGGAACGATTCGCATTTCTTTCTCCACGCTCAAACGCGCCAGCGCTTCCTGGTTGAGTCCAATGACGATTTCATCGTATCCGCCAACGATCAGCAGCGTTGCCGAGCGCACGCCTGCGAGCGCGCTTCCGGCAAGATCCGGCCGGCCGCCCCGGGAAACAATCGCGGCCACATGTTCCGGCCGTCCGGCAGCGGCCACCAGCGCCGCGGCGGCGCCGGTGCTGGAACCGAAATAGCCGATGGACATTTCTCGCGTCTGCGGCTCACTCAGCAGCCAGTCAGTCGCACTCTCCAGACGCCCGGCCAGCAGACCGATGTCAAAACGCAGCTCTCCGGTATAAAGGTCGATGCGCTCTTCTTCGGCGGTGAGCAGATCCATGAGAAGCGTGGCCAGGCCGGCCTCATTGAGCACTCCAGCAACATAACGATTTCTTGGACTCAAGCGGCTGCTGCCGCTGCCGTGAGCAAAAAGAACGATTCCCCTCGCCCCGGCGGGAACGTTGAGGTCTCCTTCCAGGAACACGTCCCCTGACGGGATCTGTACCATTTTTTCGGTCGCAGATTTCGGTAATTGCGGCACCGCGCCCCCTCATGTCGTTTATCCCTGCTCAGCCTCACGCCCACTGGGATGACTTTTTTAGTTAAACTTCCCGTCAGGCCATACTTTAATCGTGGGGTTTTGTATTCAATGATGGAGCGTGCCGATAAGCGATTCGACGATGCCGGAAAACGGAAATTCACGGATCGTCCCAGCGCTGGAATAATTCTCAAAAAAGACAGCTCCAGCCCCCCCCCATCACGATCGGCTTCGCTATTTCAAGATGTCAATCACAATCCGGCCGGGCGACCCCAGACCTGCCAGAGCATAGGAAGAAGGCCGGGACAGATTGATGTCATAAATCCGGGACTGATCGTCTTTTGCCGATACAAGGGTCATGGAGGTCACCAGGCTATCCCCAATCTGCACTTTTTGCGCCTTGACGTTGGGGCTGGAGCTCACAGAGCGGATGCCGCCGATCAGCACTCTGATCTGCTTTCTATCCGGCGCCATCGAAGTTTCCGCGTGAGGTATCTGCAAGAGCGGCTGTCCGTCAGGAGTGGCCATGTCAAAGACAATCCGGAAAAACGTGCCATGATCGGACCAGCGAATCTGCTTGAGCTGAATCCCGTCAATTGTTATACCAACCGATTGGGAGAGGTTGGATGTCTTGCCGTAAGGAGTAGGCCGCTCGGCAGGATTGGTGAGGCCTGGCGCCGGCAGTGGTTTTTCCTGTGAAACTCCCGGTGTGTAGGCAGCGGAGGTCTTGGTGGTGGCGCCACCGCCGCACCCCGCGGCAAAAAGGATGGCCGTCAAAATAAAAATACCTGCAATTACCAATAATTTTCGCACCGAAAACGTGAACATGCCAAAGCCTTTCACGGCAGAAATTGGAGAAGCCCCAAAAAACCTTGGCGTGCCCACGTTCCCGGCAGAATATGGAGTCCGGGCTGCCGCGTACTTAACGGGCTCTGGCTCCGCTCTTCCGCACCCGGACTTCTCCCGGTTGAATGCCCGGGAGCCGCTTCCGATTTCTTGGGGCTACTGGAATTTTATTCCATGAATCCGCTGGTGGCAATAGACGGAAACAATAGCCGGATACAGACATGGAAAAAAAGAACGGAATTAGCGAATTTTTAAAAACCCCAGGCCCGGCAACTGATTCGCAAAAAAGGCCAACCGAGTAAAACCTGATTTTGCCGGATTTTGGAATTTGCATACTCCAAAGTCCAATATCCCGGTATCTGCCTTTCATGGCCTTTACGGCCGTTCACAAGGCAGCAAAAAAGGTTCCAAGGAACCTTTTTCCTTACTTTCTCTGGCTCTTCGCATTCCTCAGCTTCATCGTACTCAACGGCTTTTTACTTCCGTTTTTCCTCCACCAAGCTTTTGCGTTTGCCTCCAGTAAGTCTTCCGACTCCTTGGAACCTGTTCTAAGTATACCCTTTTTCCAGAAAATAAACAGGGGTGTCCATTATAATTTGACTGATCATACAACTCGTTCAGGTTCCGTCCGAACCGGCTGATATCTTCTGTTAGTAAACAAAAACAGGAGGTATCTCATGATCGGCCCCAAGACACCCATGGAATTTATGGAGATGTACAAAACGGAGGAAGATTGCCACC
>JACWAM010000114.1 GCA_014874265.1 Thermoleophilia bacterium
CAACCGGCGAGGCCAGCGAACCGATCTTTTTCGCCGGGTTCTAAACCGCTGCGCTCGTTTTACAGAGCCGGTTACTTATGCTCAATTAACCGTTCCTGAACGAGTTGTATGATCAGTATCTTCAATTGATGACACAATTGGCTCAGGATGGACAACAATTTGTCCTTCTGAGTCACCGCAGGTAACGAAGCATCTGGGTCTTAAACCTGGGATCCTTCGCCTTCGGATCATGATGACGTTTGCAGATACGCTTAATTCCGGCGCCAACATCCAGAGTCTGATAACCGGTTTCTGATGCTAACAGATTTTTAAGCCCCCTAGGAGTTCTTATTGCCCCTTGTGGCGCCGGATAAACTACGGTTTTTTTAGCCGCAGTTATAGAAATTTTTACCGGTGGAGGCAGCCATAAAAGAGGGGCTCCGGCAAATGCCGGAGCCCGATCGGACCAGACTTTTCAGGTCTGTTCCTGTAAAATTGGCGGCCGCGCCCCCGTTCTAACCAGCTGCGTGACCCGTTGCCTAACAAATATGTCACGCTTCACTTCCCAGCAACGGCGCCGCCGCCTAATATTATCATCGGGTGAATGTTGCCGAAGGTAAACCCCCTGCTTCGATGAATGGTCTGTCCGAAGCGAGGGGCCGGAACGTTCTTTACACGGTGCAGCCTCGCCTATAGACTATCCTTCCGGGATACGCCCTATCCCGGATGTGCTCTTTAAAGACCTGCTTGTGACCCGCCGCTGCGGAAGCAGATGACGGTTACGGCCGGTCCCTTTTTATCAACAATTAGCGAAAGAGCCAAAGTGCCGGAATCAGTCAGACGGTTAAGCCTCACATATGACAACGCCGCTGTTTTGGCCGGCGCCTTGAGAACTCTGGCGGGCGAGGACGAAGAAGTCCGCCGCCGCGTGGAGGAGATCATCGGCCGGGTGCGCGCCGAGGGTGATGCGGCGCTCATTGATTACACGCAAAAATTTGATTGCCGGGATTTTGACATTTCCCGGCTCAAGGTGCCGCCGGCACAGGTCGAGGCCGCGGTTGCCGCGGCCCCGGAGCCGCTGCTGGAGTCGTTGAAACTGGCCGCGGAAAACGTACGCCTTTTTCATCAACACGAGATGAGGGGCGGTTGGACCGCATCGATGCGCCAGAACCAGATGTTGGGGCAGCGGCTGATTCCCGTCGACCGCGCTGGGCTTTATATCCCCGGAGGCGTGGCAACCTATCCGTCAACAGTTGTGATGACGGCGGTTCCGGCCCAGGTGGCGGGGGTGGGGGAGATATTCATCTGCACCCCCCCGGGTCGGGACGGCCTGGTTAGCGGGGCGGTGCTGGCGGCGGCGGGGCTGCTCGGAATTAAGGAAATCTATACCGCGGGCGGCGCCCAGGCGGTGGCGGCGATGGCGTACGGAACGGGTACGATCCGCCCCGCGGATGTGATTTGTGGACCCGGTAACGCATATGTGATGGAAGCCAAACGCCAGGTGTTCGGGCGCGCCGGCCTCGACAGCCTTGCCGGTCCCAGTGAGGTTCTCATTATCGCCGACAGTAGCGCTGAGCCGGAACTGATCGCCGCCGACTTGCTTGCGCAGCTGGAACACGGGAGCGGCGCTGCCGCCCTGCTCGTCTGTTGGTCGGAGAGCCTGGCCGGGGCGGTGGAGCAAGAGATGGTCCGGATGGCCGCCGAGATGTCAATCGGGCCGGAGCTGCTGGGGCGGGCCGCCCTGATCATCGCGGGCGGCGGCGGTGAGAACTCTGGCGGCTCGGAGCCAGCCGAGACCGCCCACCACGGCCTTAAGCTCGCCGTCTACTTCAGCAACATGTTTGCTCCGGAACACCTGCAGATTCACACCGAGCAGCCGGAGCAGGTTCTGAATGACATCACCTGCGCGGGTGCCGTATTTCTGGGAGAAGATGTCTGCACCGCCTTCGGCGACTACATTATTGGATCGAATCATGTGCTGCCAACATCCGGCACCGCCCGGTTCGGATCAGCCCTCTCGGTGGAAAATTACCTGCGCAAGGTAGCTGTGGTATCCTTGATACCAGAGACGATTTCCGAGCTTGTGCCGCCACTGGCCGAGATCGCCCGGGCCGAAGGGCTGGAGGCGCATGCGCGGGCGGCGGAGCTGCGGCTAAAGATGTTTGGCGTCCGCGAAGAATCTGAATGAAAGGCTGGAGATGTCCAGGAACGCGACGATTGAGCGCTCGACAACAGAAACCGAAATAGATGTCAAACTAGCAATCGACGGCGCCGGCGTTTCGAAGATCGGAACCGGTGTCGGTTTTTTTGACCACATGCTTACTTTGTTTGCAAGGCACGGTTTCTTCGATCTGGAAATCAGCGCCCGGGGGGACCTTCAGGTCGACGGCCATCACACCGTGGAGGATGTCGGCATCTGCCTGGGGCAGGCCTTTGATCAGGCGCTGGGCGACCGGAAAGGGATTACCCGCTACGGCGCCGTCATCCTGCCAATGGACGAGGCGTTGGCAACGGTGAGCATCGACATCAGCGGGCGGCCCTTTCTCGCCTACAATCTGGACATGTCGGATTCACACATTGGCGGGTTTGGCACCGATCTGGCGCATGAGTTTTTCCAGGCGTTTGTCAATAACGCCGGCATCACGCTGCACGTACGAATGCAGGCGGGAACAAATCCCCACCACATCATCGAGTCCGTTTTCAAAGGCTTTGGCAAGGCGATGGACCGGGCCACGTCACTGGACTCCCGCATCACCGGAATCCATTCGACCAAAGGAATAATCTAAAACCAAGTTTCCGGTTTCCATTTTTTAGTTTCCAGCATCGAAGCTAATAACCGGAACAGGAAACCGGGAACCGGGAACTTATTGCTTATGATTGTTTTAGTTGATTATGGTATGGGCAATCTCCGCAGCGTTGAGAAGGCCTTGCAAAAAATGGGAGGCAATGTCAAGTTAAGCCAGGACCCTGATGACGTTCGCCGCGCCGCCAAGCTGGTGCTGCCGGGAGTTGGCGCCTTTGGCGATGCCATGAAAAATCTAAAGAAGCGGGGACTGGACGGCGCCATCAAGGAGGAGGTTGCCGCGGGCAAACCGTTTCTGGGCATTTGTCTGGGGCTTGACCTTCTGTTTGAAGAGAGCGTGGAGCACGGGCTGCACCAGGGCCTGGGGCTGTTGCCGGGCCGGGTGGAGTTGCTGCCGACCAGGCTGAAGATTCCCCACATTGGCTGGAACCGGATCACTATCCAGAAGCAGTCGCGACTGCTTCAAGGTGTTCCCAATGGCAGCTATTTTTACTTTGTCCACTCGTATGTTGTGGTTCCGCAGGAAGACTCAGATATACTCTGTACGACGGAATATGGCTGTGAATTTGTTTCCGCCGTGGAGCGGGACAACATCACCGCATTTCAATTCCATCCCGAAAAAAGCAGCACCTTGGGGTTGACAATTTTGCAGAATTACGTTTCATGATTCTCTATCCGGCAATTGATATTCAGGGCGGCGAATGTGTCCGGTTAAAGCGGGGCGATTTTGCCGAGGTAACCGTATTTAGCACCGATCCCGCCGCCCGGGCAAAGATGTGGGAAAAGGAAGGGGCCGAAGCTTTGCACGTGGTCGATCTCGACGGCGCCCGCGAGGGACGGCTGGTGAACCTGGCTCTGGTGGAAGAGATCGCCGAGACTGTTTCGATCCCGGTTCAGTATGGCGGCGGCATCCGCCGGATTGAGGACCTCAATATGCTGGCCGGCGGCGGCATCAGCCGCGTCATCATTGGCACGGCCGCGGTTACCGACCAGGAGTTCCTGGCCCAGGCGGTCAAATTACTGAGAAACCGACTCGTGGTCAGCATTGATGCGGAGCGCGGCTGGGTCACCACTCATGGCTGGCAGGAACGGAGCGCTGTGGGCGCGGTCAAGTTTGCCGGTTTCCTCAAACAGGAGGGAGTCGAGCATGTTCTTTATACGGATATCGACCGGGACGGCATGCTGATGGGAATGAACCTGGTCGCGATCGAAGAGTTAGCCGACGAGGTAGAAATTGATATTATCGCCTCGGGCGGCATTTCCAGCCTCGATGATCTTGTGCGTCTGAAGGCCTTAAATCAGCCGAATATTACCGGCGTCATCGTCGGCCGGGCGCTCTACGAGGGGCGATTCACCATCAACCAGGCAAAAACAGTCTTGAAGTAAAGTTTCCAGTTTAAAGTTTCTGGTTTCTAGTTAAAAAGCAAAAACTTAGAGTCCGGAAACTGGAAACCAGAAACCAGCAACCGAACCGGTATTTATGTTAAGCAAAAGAATCATCCCCTGCCTTGACGTC
>JACWAM010000115.1 GCA_014874265.1 Thermoleophilia bacterium
CATCTCTACCTCCCGTTATATATTGATAACGGAGTGGATACTATCATATTTAGTACTTATTATCAAGCTATGATTATGGGTATTTTTAGAGGTGCCCATGAGCAATTTCCCGCCGCAAACCGTTCCCCGGGGTTACGTCTTTGTCATGGGGGATAACCGCCCCAACAGTTTCGACAGCCGCTACTGGCCTTCTCCATGGTTGCCGGAAAACTCGATCATCGGCAAGGCGTTCATGATTTACTGGCCGCTTAACCGGATAACCTGGATGGGATAGCCATGTTTGGCCATAATTCGACACCATTGTTTGAATACGACCTGAAGATCTGCGGGGAAAGGGGAACGGTCGCCGGCGTCGATGAGGCAGGCCGCGGCTGTTTTGCCGGTCCTCTGGTGACGGCGGCGGTGGTATTTGACTACGCCCGGTTTCACTCCGACATGTGCCGGTCGCTGCTGTCGGGCTTGCATGATTCGAAGAAACTGACCGCGCCGGCGCGCAGCCGCCTGTATCCGTTGATTATCAGGTGTTCAAATCAGGTTTCTATTGCGATATCAAGCAACGCCAGCATCGATGATAACGGCATGCACCGGACGAACTTAAGCGATCTGGAGCGGTGCATCAGGCTGTTCTCGCCCTGTCCGGAACTGGTGCTGGTAGACGGGTACAGCCTGCCGGATGGCTCTCCCCGCCACCGCGCCGTCAAAGGAGGGGATTCACTGAGCGCCTGCATCGCCGCCGCGTCGGTGATCGCGAAGGTCACGCGGGACAGGTTGATGAGCCGGATGCATCTGCTGTATCCGGTATACGGGTTTGCAAATCATTTCGGCTACGGGACCAAGGCCCACCGGGAGGCAATCGCCGACCATGGCTTTTCTCCCCTGCACCGCCGGTCGTTCCGGACGGATTCAATCTTCAGGGAGCCGGAGGGCGTCCCTCACGGCAAACATGCAGGAAAAAAGCGGAGCCGCCGGCCATGACGCTTCCAGCCGGTAAAAATGAAAATGGCGGTAAACGGAAAGGCGCCGGCACCAACTTTTCCGGCATCCCTTGCCACGGCGGTGCGGCGCCGGCCGCAGCGGACCCCCGGCGAACCAGGGGGCATGCGGGAGAATTGCTGGCGCGCCGCCATCTGGAGCGGGAGCATTACGCGATTATTGAGACGAATTACGCCAGCCGCTACGGTGAGATTGATATCATCGCCAGCAAGGACGGCGTCGTCTCATTTGTCGAGGTGAAGGCGCGCCGCGACAAACAGTTTGGCGAGCCGTTCGAGGCCGTCGGTCCCCGCAAACGGTCGCAAATCCGGCGTATGGCCGAGATGTGGCTGGCCGAGCATCAACGGGACGATGGCTTTAAGAACCTGCTCTTCCGCTTTGACGTTATTTCCATCTTGCTGGATGAAGCGGACGGCGCTGCTGAGTTCATCCACATCAAAAATGCATTCGATTAAGTAGACGTCAAAGGTTAACACACACAAAGTTGCTACCAACTCCGGTCCGTTTCTGATATCCTGAGCGTCCCCCCCCTTCTCACGGCGCCTCCTCGAGGAGGAGTGATGCCGAATGCTTGCCAGGCTGCACAGTCATGCCGTGCTGGGGATGGATGCGTATCCTGTGGCCGTCGAGACCGACCTGGGGCGCGGGCTGCCCGCCTTCAACATTGTCGGCCTGCCAGATGCTTCCGTGCGCGAGGCCAAGGAGCGCGTTCGCGCCGGTATCATCAACTCGGAGTACGAGTTTCCCCTCCGTCGGATTACCGTCAATCTTGCTCCCGCGGACGTGCGCAAGGAGGGGCCGCTTTTTGATCTGCCGATTGCCCTGTCCTTGCTGGCCGCTTCCGGTCAGCTCGATTCGGGGCTGCTCGCGGAATACGGGGCCGTGGGCGAACTTTCGCTGGACGGCGCCGTGCGCCGAGTCGGCGGCGTGCTCTCGATAGCCGAGGGAGCCCGCCGCGCCGGCCACCGGGGGCTGCTGGTGCCGAAAGATAATGCCACTGAAGCCGCATTGGTCAAGGGAGTTGATATCATTGGCGTCGCCAGCCTCCATCAGGCCACCGGCTTTTTTATGGGAACCGAGCCGCTGGAGCCGGCCACTGTAGACGCGGGCGCGCTGCTTCGGACTGCCGGCCGTAAAGGACCGGACCTGGCCGATGTCAAGGGTCAGGATCGCGCCCGCCGGGCGCTGGAGGTTTGCGCCGCCGGCGGCCACAATCTGTTAATGGTAGGGCCGCCGGGCTCCGGCAAGAGCATGCTCGCGCACCGGTTGCCATCAATCCTGCCGCTGCTCACAATCGATGAGGCCATCGAGGTGACGCGCATCTACAGTGTCGCCGGACTTCTTGACGGCGGACCTTCCGTAATTGCGAACCGTCCGTTCCGATCGCCGCACCATACGATCTCCCATGCCGGGCTGGTGGGAGGCGGCGCCAGCCCGCGTCCAGGCGAAGTCAGCCTGGCCCACCTGGGCGTCTTGTTTCTTGACGAGTTGCCTGAATTTAGCCGTCAGGCTCTGGAATCGTTGCGTCAACCAATTGAGGATGGCCGCGTATCCATTTCCAGATCGCTGACATCTGTAACTTTTCCGTCCCGTTTCATGCTTGTTGCGGCCATGAACCCCTGCCCTTGCGGCTATCTGGGCGATCCGAACCGGGAGTGCGCCTGTCTGCCCCATAAGGTGATCTCATACCGCGGGCGGATTAGCGGTCCGATGCTGGACCGGATCGATGTTGCCGTCGAGGTGCCGGCCCTTGGCAAACACGATATCCTGTCGGACCGCGGCAGGGAGGGCTCGGCCGCGGTGGCGGACCGCGCCGCCGCGGCCCGGTTGGTTCAATCAAGCCGCCTGAAAGGAAGCGGCGCTTATTTCAATGCCCAGATGTCGATCAAGCAGACAGAAAAATTCTGCCTGCTTGACGGCTCCGCCGCGGCGATGCTGGAAAGCGCTATCGACCGCATGGGGTTAAGCGCCCGTGCCCATCACCGCATCCTGAAAGTAGCAAGGACAATCGCCGACCTGGATAGCGCCGGGGTCATCCGTCCCGAACATCTGGCGGAAGCGGTCAGCTACCGCGGCATTGACCGGCGCAGCTGGCATGGGCAGTAGACCGGCGGCCGGCCAGACCGGCAAAAACAGGGCCGCCGCCCTGGCGCTGTCGTATTTCTGCGGCGGCATTATCAATCATCCCCTGCGTGTTCCCACCTCATCAATGACCCCAGCGGAGATATGGGGCTGCTCCAGCCGGGCGCTGGCAGAGTTGCTAAAGCTTTCGGATCGAGACGCGAAGTTGCTGGCTGCGTTCCGGTCCGGCTTTTCCCCCGGCCGCCGGCAAGCTGATCTAAATAAACTGGGAATCGGATTTGTGGCCATTGGTGAAGCCGATTATCCTGAGAGCCTGCTTAATATCCATGACCCGCCGGCGGGACTGTTTGTCGCCGGCGCAGCCCCGCGAAGCGGCAGGAAGTCGCCAGCCGCGGACCGCTGCGCAGGCTCCGAAAAGCAGACGGCAAAAGGGGCAGGCAAGTTTTCACAGGATGTCAGGGCGATTCATCGCTTGCAGGAACTTCTCGCCGGCCATCGAATTGCCATTGTGGGTGCGCGGGCTGCGTCACCGTACGGATTTGATGTGACTTCCAGGTTAGGAGCAGGGTTGTCCCGCCGGTCTGTTTGCGTCATCAGCGGGATGGCCATGGGGGTGGACGCCGCCGCCCACCGGGCGGCCATTGAGAATAGCGGCAGAACCGTCGCGGTTCTGGGAGGAGGAGTCGAGCAGGCGTCTCCGCGGGTAAACTATCCGCTGTACCAGAGTCTGCTAAAGTGCGGAGCCGTTATTTCCGAATATCCACCGGGCACGATCCCGCTTCCCTGGCGCTTTCCCGCGCGAAACCGGATAATCGCCGGACTGGCTGAAGGAGTGGTGGTCATCGAGGCAAAAGGAAAGAGCGGCGCCCTGATTACCGCCGACTATTGCCTGGAGCAGGGCAAGGAAGTTTTTGCCGTTCCCGGCAGCATTTTTTCAGAGCTCTCGGCCGGTCCCAATGAGCTGATCAAAACAGGGGCCGTTCCGGTGACCGAGGCGGCCGACGTCCTGGACTTTCTGGGCGTAGCTCCAGATGTTGACGCCAGCGGGACCGCGGCTGATGTCAGGCATGGTCTAAGCCAGGATGAACAGCTTATTTACGGGGCCCTGGATGCCGAGTATAACCAGCAGGATATTCTGGCGGCAAGAGCGGGGCTGGATATCAGCCGGGCAGCCGCGGCGCTGGTGCTGCTGGAGATCAAGGGGCTGGCGCAGCATGATCAGCAACGCGGGTTTTCCCGGCAGGGAAAGTGACGGCCCAGGCAGGTCTCAGGCAGCCGGCAGGTCACCATTGCCGAGGTTACGTTGGCTAATACTAAAAAGTTGATATAATTGGAGATCTCGTAATGCTGGGGAAATCAGAAGTTGCTGCGAGGGAGGAGGATCTGGCCATACTCACCCGCTATCTGGGGTCAATGGTGGCGGCTGGCAGCTCCGATAAAACCGTGCTGGCTTACAGGCGTGATTGCCGGCAATTCCTTCGCTACGTTGCATTCAAGACGGTTGAATTTCCGGGCCAGGTCGATTATCAGCAACTGCGCCGGTATACGATTTTCCTGGCGGGTTACAACTATCAGCGGGCAAGCATCGCCCGCAAACTCTCAGCGGTCCGTGGTTTACTCAGGTTCTGCCGGTCGGAAGGGCTGATTGAAACATGTCCCGCGGACGTTCTGGCTTCGCCGAAGTTGGAACGGAAACTGCCGGTGGTGCTGAGGCCGGCAGAGGTGGAGTCGTTCCTGGAAGCAATTGAAGCGGACAATCCACTTGGCCTCAGGGACCGCGCCTTGTTTGAATTGCTCTACGGCTCCGGCTTGAGAAGCGAGGAAGCCGTCACGCTGACACTCGGAAAAATAGATTTTGAAAAGGAAGAGGTAACCATTACAGGCAAAGGAAGGAAAACCAGAGTGGTTCCGACGACGCCGGTTGCTATGGAAGCAGTCCGGGAGTATTTGCAAAGAGGCCGGCCGGAGCTTGTGAACCCGGAAAACACACCGCAGCCCAGGAATGCCAGGGACGATATCGTATTTC
>JACWAM010000116.1 GCA_014874265.1 Thermoleophilia bacterium
GCCAAACCGGCCACTATGTGATTAAATTAGGTTGCCTTGCGTCGCTCCGCTCCGAGGGTGGCCGAATTGAGCGGATTGGGTGGCCGAAATGGCCGGAATGCGCACACTGCCGAGTTAAAGATCTGCAAATTTGACCCCGCAAGAATCAATATTGATATTGGTGATCTATCAGATGCTGAATTTGAGACGGTCCCTTTCATTCGTTTTAGGAAGGCGTTTTCGATTAGACCATCAAAATTTCTAACGGCTGGAAACGTAGCGCATATAGCAAGAGCGTCAGAAAGAACAGTTTATGTAGTTAACTCCAGGTCTTTCGAGGCCTTTCTAAATCAATGGGATATGCCAGAGGGTTCATTAACTGGATTAAGATAATGAATCAGTCCCACCACCATCGTCCAAAAACCCTGGAATTCTATAACGTCCGCCGCGAACGATGACACGGGAAACGGCGACTACGTCGATCAGCTCACTAGCTGTTCCCCAAAGCAGTAATCTGGTGAAAATAGAAAGATTACTTCAGATAATCCAGTACTATAATAATAACGTAGTAATTCCTCGAAAATAGGAAAAATTACATACATAATATAGATTTTGCTGCATCGCAAGTATATAATGTACGCAGCATATCATATAAAAAAAGAATTACATCGCTTTAGGTATAGCACACACATGAAAGCACTAGCCGGCCTTGGAAAAACTGATCGCGCCCGCCTGGCGCTGGTTTTGCGTGGCACAAAAGGCACTATCTCGGTTAGCGAGGCGGCCGAGCTTTTGGGCGTCCCTAATAATATTGCAGCCAAGCTGCTGTCCCGCTGGGCACAGGCTGGCTGGCTATCACGCATTCGCCGCGGCCTGTATATTCCTATTTCCCTTGAATCACGAACGGCGGACATCCCGCTGGAAGATCCGTGGACAGTCGCCGCCCGTCTTTATGAGCCATGCTATATCGGCGGTTGGAGCGCGGCTGAGTATTGGGATCTTACAGAGCAAATATTTCGCACGGTTCTGGTCATGACAACGCGGAAACCCCGGCAAAGAAAAACAAAGATTAAGGAAACGGACTTCCTCCTGCGAACGGTTTCCGACAAGGCGCTCTTTGGCCTTAAACCAGTCTGGCGAGGGCAAGTCAAAGTCAATCTGTCCGACCCGGCGCGTACAATTATCGACATGCTTGGTGAGCCCAGACTGGGTGGCGGGATTCGCTCCGCTACAGATATGTTTGTGGCTTATTTGAAATCTGAAAAAAAGGACCTCGGCCTGCTGCTTAATTATGCGGAGCAATTGGGCAATGGCGCAGTTTATAAAAGAATGGGATTCCTTCTGGAAAAACTGGGCCATGAGGATGAAACAATCATCAAGAGATGCCAGGAAAAGCTGACGACAGGTTATGCCAAGCTGGACACCAGCTTGCCAGCCGAGAAACTGGTTACCAGATGGCGACTGTGGGTCCCGGAGCGGTGGCTGAAGGAGATTCCAGTTGATAAATAAACAGGAAGTGCTTGAGTTCGCACGGGAGTTTTCTTTAGACCCGCATGTCATTGAGAAGGATTATGTCCTGGGTTGGATTCTTGCCGGTATCGGCAGCCATAGTGCGCTCAGGTCCACCTGGATATTCAAGGGCGGCACCTGCCTCAAGAAATGTTACTTTGAAACATATAGATTCTCCGAAGACCTCGATTTCACGTTAACTGATCCCAAGCATATAAATGCAGAATTCCTTGTTGAGACTTTCCCAGCTATCGCTGATTGGGTTTATGATCAAACAGGCATTGAAATGCCACAAAACACACTTCGTTTTGAGGTTTACAAGAATTCTCAAGGCGGCGAATCGGTGGAAGGGCGAATCGGATACAGGGGTCCGATGCAACGACGAGGCGACGCTCCGCGAATCAAACTGGATCTCACGGCAAACGAAATCCTGGTGCGAGAGCCGGCCGAAAGGGAAGTTCACCATCCATATACTGACAGACCTGCAAATTGGATAAATATTTCCTGCTACTCATTTGAAGAAGTTTTCGCTGAAAAGATTAGAGCATTAGCGGAACGAGAGCGGCCACGAGACTTGTATGATGTCGTGCACCTTTATCGCCATGATGAGCTAACACCAGATAGAGAAATTGTTTTTAACACGCTGGAGGAAAATGCTTGTTTAAGGGAATTCCCATGCCAACTTTCGTCGCCTTGGAGGCACAGCCGGCGCGGGCCGAACTGGAAACCGAATGGGCGAATATGCTGGGTCATCAATTGCCCATGCTCCCCCCTTTTGATCAATTCTGGAGTGAGCTGCCAGTAGTTTTTGACTGGCTATATGGTGTATCAGAGAAAGTCGCTAAACCGGCCGTTGCTGTTGGGGCGGATATCGATGAATCATGGCGGCCCCCTTCCATGGCACAAGCCTGGCACACCACCGCGCCTCTTGAGATAATTCGTTTTGCTGCAGCCAACCGGCTCTGTGTCACGTTGGCTTATCAGGGCAGCACCCGCCTGATAGAACCATACTCCCTCAGGCGGACGAAGTCGGGGAATCTTCTCTTATATGCAGTCAAGCACAGAACCGGTGAAATAAGGGCATACCGGGTCGACCGCATCCAGAGCGCCGAGGTGTCGCAAGAGGCGTTTATACCAAAGTACGCCGTCGAGCTTACTCCCGCCGGTTCAATTTCCGCTCCCCCTGTGCAAGGTCGGCCAACACTAGGTTTGCCATACCGTTCACGAAGCAGTCGAGCGAGGCGTTCCTCCAGTAGCGGACCTAAATATGTGATTGAATGTCCTTCCTGCGGAAAGAAATTTACAAGGAAGACCAAGAGTACAAAGTTGAACAAGCATAAAGATAGATATGGCAATAATTGCCCGGGTTCTAATCGAAGGGGTTATCTCGTTAACCCATGAACGACGAACAACGAAACAAGCTTATCAACCTCAACCCGCAAACACTTGCCGACGCGCTGCTTGACCTCGCCTCCTTCAGCGACGAAGCGGCAGCGGTTGTCGAGCGGCTGACC
>JACWAM010000117.1 GCA_014874265.1 Thermoleophilia bacterium
GGTGATCACCGGCAAGGAGCGCAACATCGTCGCCTCGATGAGTTACGAGGCCAAGGCCCGCGGCGCGGTGCGCGCCATGCGGCTGTCAGAGGTGAAAAAGCTCTGCCCGGACGCGGTTTTCCTGCCGTCCGACTACGAGACCTATAGCCTCCTGTCAAAACGGTTCTTCGCCATTGTCAGGCGCTTTACGCCAGACGTGGAGGAGTACGGCATCGACGAGTGCTTTGCCGACATCACCGGCATGCGCCGCCCCTTAAGGATGAGCTACCCGCGCATCGCCGCGGCGGTCAAGGAGGAGCTGGACCGTTCCTTCGGCCTCACTTTTTCCTGCGGGCTGGCGCCGAACAAGACGATCGCCAAGATCGCCTCGAAGTGGAAGAAGCCCTCGGGGCTGACGATCATCCCCGGCCGCGACATCCAGGATTTCATCGCCGGCATGCCGGTGGAGAAGGTATGGGGCATCGGCCCGCAGACGGCCGCGTACCTGCACAAGCTGGGCATCAGGACGGCGCTTCAGTTCGCCCGCAAGGACGAGGACTGGGTGAAGGCGCGCTTCAGCAAACCGTTCTACGAGACCTGGCAGGAGCTGGGCGGCCGCATGGTCTACGAGCTGGTGATGGAGGAAAAGGACACGTATGCGTCCATCCAGAAGGTAAAGACGTTCACGCCGCCCTCCAGCGACCCGGAGTTCGTCTTCGCTCAGCTATCGAAGAACGTGGAGAACGCCACGATGAAGGCGCGGCGCTACCGGCTGGCGGCCGAGCGCGCCGTCCTGTTCCTGAAGACGCAGGATTTCCGCGGCGCCGGCGCCGAGGTCAGGTTCTCGCGCGCCACGCCCTTCCCCCACGAGATCATCGCGGCAATGGAGCCTGCCTTTAAGCGGTTGTTCAACCCGAAGGAGCTCTACCGCTCCACCGGCGTGGTGCTGTTCAAGCTCACCGAGGATCGCATCGTCCAGCCCGACCTGTTCGGCGTCACCGCCCGCCACGAGCGGCTGGGCAAGGTATACGAGGCGGTCGACGGCGTCCGGGTAAAGTACGGCAAGCACACGCTGTTCCTCGGCTCCAGCTACTACGCCCACAAGTTCGGCCAGCACCTGGGCGAGCGCGGCGACGCCCCCAGGCGAAAGGGAGAGCTGTTCAAGGGCGAGACGAAACGGCAGCGGCTGAGAATACCAATGTTCATGGGTGAGGTCAAATAGACCGCCCGAGGGTTTGATGAAATCTTGCTGGACGGCTAAAGCAGCGTCAAGCCCGGCTCAGCTCGATCAGGCTCAGCCCTTTGTTGCTCCAGGCAGCGGCGTCTTTCGGGTTTAGCTCAAGCGCCCGGTCAAAGCATTTAATGGCGTCGCGGAATCGTCCCAAAGCATGCAAGCTGACCCCTTTGCTGTTCCAGGCCTGGTCATTAGCATCATCAATATCAAGTGATTTATCAAAACTTTGCACCGCTTCCTTGAACATTTCCATGCCGTGCAGGCTCAAACCCCTGCTGTACCAGGCGCGTGGGTCCCGGTCTTCGATTTGCAGCGATTTATCAAAACACTCCACGGCCTTTGACAGTCTGCCCAGAACCCGCAAGCTTTCGCCCTTGCTAAACAACGCCACGGCACTGCCCGGATCCAATTTAAGCGTTTTATCAAAACAGCTTATTGCTTCCCGGAAGCAGCCCAGCTTATGCAGGCAATCCCCTTGTGCCAGCCAGACATCCGCCTCCATCGGTTCGATGGCAAGGGCTTTTCCGTAAGAGTCCACCGCCGGCTGAAATCTTTCCAGCCCCCTCAGGCTCTCACCCTGGCCGAACCAGGCGGCGGCGTTTTCCGGGTCCAGCTTCAGCGCCCGGTCATAGGCGCGCAGCGCCGCTTCCAGCCGTCTCAGCCCCCTCAGGCTCTCACCCTTGCCGAACCAGGCGGCCGCTTCCGGGTTCAGCTTGAGCGCCCGGTCATAGGCGCGCAGCGCCGCTTCCAGACGACCAGCTTCCCGGAGGCTCTCAGCCTTGCCCAGCCAGGCGGCGGCCTTGCCGGGATCAAGCCGCAGCGCTTTGTCAAAAGCGCGAACCGCTTCCGGCCGGTCCAGCTTCAGCAGGCTCTCGCCTTTACCGAACCAGGCGACAGCGTTGTCAGGAGCAAGCGAAGCCGCCCGATTGTAACTCTGGACGGCAGCCTCAAAGTGCTCGAGCAAATGCTGGCTTTCGGCCTTTCCCAGCCAGGAGCCGGCATCTTTTTCGTTGATCGCGAGCGCCCTGTCATAACAGGCAATCGCTTCATCGAGCCTTCCCAGGCTCCTGAGGCTATCCCCCCGGGAGCGCCAGGCCGGAGCCAGGCCGCGGTCAAGTTCCAGGGCTCTGCCAAAGAAATCAAGTGACTCGCCGGGTTTTCCCATCGCGCGGAGGCTTTCGCCCTTGCCATAATATGCTTCCGCCCTTCTCGGCGCGATATCCAATCCTTTTTCATAGGCAGCAACGGCATCACCAAACCGTCCCAGTCGTAACAGGCTGTCTGCCTTGCCAAACCATGCCTCTTCATTTTCCGGATCGAACTGAAGCGCCGAATCGAAACTTGCCACCGACTTTTCAAAAAAGCCCTGCCGCAGCAGGCTGTTTCCCAGGCCCAGCCTGACTCCGGAAGTCTCCAGCCCCATCTTTAGAGCCTTTTCGTAAGCATTGAGCGCCTTCCGGTCTTCGCCCAGATGCAAGAGATTTTCTCCCTTGCCGAACCAGGCGGCCGCGTTTTCCGGGTCCAGCTTGAGCGCCCGGTCATAGGCACGGCTGGATGCGTCCCAGCGCTTTAACTGCCGCATACTCTCGGCTTTGCCGAACCAGGCGGCGGACCGCCTGGGGTCCAGCCTCAGCGCCCGCTCGTAAGAACGGACTGACTGCTCCGGGCGGCCGGCTCCCCGCTCACTCTCAGCCTTGCCGAACCAGGCGCGCGCCCGGCCGGGATCCAGTTTGAGCGACTCGCCATACGAGGCAAGCGCCTCTTCGAAACGGGGGAGGGAAAGCAGGCATTCGCCTTTGCCGAACCAGGCGGCGGACTGCTTTGGATCCAGCTTCAGCGACTCGCTGTAAACCGGGAGCGCCTCTTCGAAGCGGTCAAGCCCGCGCAGGCATTCGCCTTTGCCAAACCAGGCAGCGGCGTTCTCCGGGTCCAGCTTCAGCGACTCGCTGTAAACCGGGAGCGCCTCTTCGAAGCGGTCAAGCCCGCGCAGGCATTCCGCCTCGCCATGCCGGGCGGCCGCGTTTTTTGGCTCAACTTTTATGAGGCTGTCGTAAGCCCCGGCGGCGGCTGTCAGTTGCCCTAATGATTGCAGAGCCTCTGCTTTTCCCCATAGCGCCGCGGTGTTTTTAGCGTCAAGCTCGAGCACCCGGTCGTAGCTGTCTACCGCCTTTTGAAAAACGGCGCAGGACCTTAAACTGTCGCCCCGGCCCTGCCATGCCTGAGCATTGCCCGGCTCCAGCTCGATCGCTTTATCATATGCAGCCGCCGCTTTCTTGAAATCTCCCAGCTGGCGGAGGCTTTCGGCGCGGCCGAAGTGGGCGGCGGCTTTGCCGGCTTCCAGCCGGAGCCCCTTATCATAACCGGCAACCGCTTTTTTAAAATCTCCCAGCTGGCGGAGGCTTTCGGCGCGGCCGAAGTGGGCGGCGGCTCTTCCGGGCTCGATCCGGATCGTCCGGTCATAACTTGCCAGAGATTTTTTAAAGCTGCCGCTAAGCCGCAGGCTCTCGGCGAGGCCGAAATGAGCGGCAGCATTACCGGGGTCGAGCTTGATCGCCTTCTCATAGCTTCCCGTTGCCGTTTTGTAACCGCCTGTCAGGCGGAGACATTCACCGTTGCCAAAATGGGCCGCCGCATTTTGAGGATTAAGGGCCAGCGCGCGTGAATATGCCATACCCGCTTTCTTCCATTCGCCGCCAGCCCGCAGGCACTCGGCCCTGCCAAACCAGGCGGAGGCGACGCCGTCATCAAGCTTAAGCGCCTTTTCATACGCGCGCGCCGCGTCGTCCAGCCGCTCGAGGTCGCGGAGGCTGTCCGCCTTCCCCAGCAATGCCTCCGGGTTCCGAGCATCCTGCTTCAGGACGCGGCCGAACGATTCGATGGCATCGGCGTGCCTGCCCAGAGAGCGCAGGTTCTCCCCCCGTTTCAGCCAGAAAACTGTCTCTTTAGGCGCCGCCTGCGTGGCTTTGTCAAAACTGGCGGCGGCCTCCTCGTAACGTCCCAGTCCATGCAGACTTTCACCGTGGCTAAACCAGTAAGATGCCTCCGATCTATCCAGCTCGATCGCCCTGTCAAAGCTGGCAACCGCATTTTCCAGGCGCCCCCACAAACGCAGGCTCTCACCGCGGCTGAACCAGCAAGATGCGTCCGATCCGTCCAGCTCGATAGCCCTGTCAAAGCCGGCCACAGCTTTACCATACTGCTTGAGGTCATGCAGGTTTGTTCCTTTCGCAAACCAGGCTTCCCGGTTCGCCGGTTCCAGCTTTAGAACTCTGTCGAGCGCCGCCACCGCGTCGCTATAACGGCCGAGGCGGCGGAGACTCGCTGCCTTTCCCAGCCAGGCGCCGGCGTGGCCGGCGTCAATGGTGACGGCCTTTTCAAAACTGGCAAGCGCTTCCCCGGATTTGCCCAGGGCGGAAAGGCTGCTTCCTTTTTCGAACCAGGCGGCCGCCGATCCCGGATCAATTTCGATAACTTTGTCAAACGACGATATCGCGGCTTCATGCCGGTTCATCCGCAGGAGGCTCACGCCCCTGCCAAAATTGGCCTCGACCGACCGGGAGTTTATCTTGATTGCCTTGTCAAACCGGGAGACCGCTTTTTCATGCTCACCCAGGGCTTCAAGGCTGGCGGCTTCCGCCATCCAGGCCGCCGCGTTGTCCGGATCGATCGCGACTGACTTGGCAAAGCTGCTGATTGCTTCCTCGTGCTTTTCCTGATCCCGCAGGACCAGCCCGCGGTTAAACCAGGTAGCCGCGTCCTTGGGATTTATGCGCAAGGCTTCGTCAAAACAGGTGACCGGATCGACCGCTTCCGCTTCGGTCTCTTCCGCGGCTTCAACCTTTTCTTCCAGGGCGCTTGCTTCCGCGGCTACAGCCTCTTCTGCCTCTGAAATCTCTTCCGTGGCCGGAATTTCTTCTGCGGCGGCCCCGACTTCCTCCGGCAATTCTTTCTCTGCCGCTGTTTCTTGTTCCGCTTCTTCCAGCGCTTCTTCCAAAGTTTCTTCGGCCTGAATCAAAGCCTCGTCGGCGGCGCCGGAGACGGTGATCTCTATATTAATCTCTTCAGTAAAAGCGGCCTGTTTTTCTATTGCCGCGGCGGCCAGATCTTCACCGGCTGCTTCGGCCGCCTCTTCCCCGGCTTCAGAAGCAGGCGCCAATTCTTCCGCAGAACCTTCAACAAACTCCTGATGCTCATCTCCGGTAACAGCGGACTCTGGCTCAGGCTCAGCCCCGGTTTCCGCGACCGCTGCGCTTCCTGCCCCGGCTTCGGTTTCAACTTCCGGCTCAGCCCTGGTTTCAACTTCCGCCTCAGGTTCGGCTTCAATTGCAGCTTCGGGCTCACCCTCGGTTTCGGCAGCCGGCTCCTTGGCCACCCATTCTTCCTCTTCCTCCGCAGCCGGAACTTCTTCCTCTTCGGCTGCGGCAGGCTCCTCTCCAGCTGCGATAATCTCCTCTTCGGGCGGCTCGAAGGAAGCGACTTCGGGCTCCGGAGGCGGAGAGGCCGCTGGCTCCACGGCTTCGCTGCCCGCTGCCGGGGCCTCGCCAGACACGGCCTCTTCCTTTGAGATGACACCGGCGGACTCAGGTTTGCCTAATTCAATGCCGCCGGCGCGATCCAGGCGGCGGGAAGCTTCCTGAAGATCACCCTTCATCCGGAAACAAACGGCGCTTTCCTTCCAGGCAACCTGATTTCCAGGGTCAAGCTCCAGAACGTGGTCAAACGAGGCGATCGCCCGGTCGTACTGGCGCAATGCCAACAGACTTTGCGCCGAAGCGAGCCAGGCAGCGGTGTCCCTTGGATTAATCTCAAGCACACTTTCCAGAACGGGAACAGCTTCCTCACTCCGGTCCTGGTCAATCAGGGCGTTTCCCAACGCCAACGAGTAACCGGTATTTAGGGGATCCAACCGGTGCGCTTGCTCGTAATCGGCAATTGCCTTCTGGAAAAGTCCGGTAGCCCAGTGGCTGTCGCCGCGCAATTTCCAGGGATCGGCTTTTTCTTCATTCAACTCGATCGCCCGGTCGAGAGACTCGATCGACTTTTCAAATTTGTTTTCACTCTGGAGCACTTCTGCTTTGGAGACCCAGACCTCTGGATCTTCCGGGACATACTCAATCGCTTTGTCAAAACTCGCCTGCGCCTTCTCAAAATTGCCCATCCTGGCAAGTACGTTTCCTTTTGCGATCCAGATCGGGCCGGTTTCCGGGGCACGCCTGAGAGCCTCCTCAAATGCGCTTAGCGCTTCGTCAAGACGGCCCAGATTTTGCAGGCTGATTCCCTTGTGATACCAGACAGCCGGATCCATCAGCTCGAATCCCTGCAGGCTCGCGAATGTTTCCACCGCCTCGGCAAATTGCCCCAAGCTTTCCAGGCAGATGCCTTTGTTAAAAACGGGCTCGAAATCATTTGGATCGATCGCGTGAGCGCGGTCGTAGCACGCCAGAGCTTCCCCGCAGCGCTTCAGATCCTGGAGGCAGATTCCCTTGTTAAACCAGGCGGCCGCGTTGTTTTCATCCAGTTCGATCGCTTTGTCATAGAAGCTGAGCGCTGCTTCCAGCTGCCCCAGGCGGTACAAAGCAAACGCCTTCCCGAAGTGGGCGGCGGCATCGCCGGCTTCAAGCCGGATCGCCTCGTTAAACGCCTTGATTGCATCCTGCCAGCGCTCCAGGTCACAATAATTCCGGCCGATGTTGTACCAGGCTTTCTGGTTCCAGGTATCGAAGTTAAGCCCCAGCCGGAAACTCTGATTTGATTCCACGAAGCGGTTGAGCTTCCTCAAGCATATGCCACGGTCGAAGAAAATCTCGGCGTCCCTGACCTCGATCTCCCTGATCATCCCGAAGAAACGGATCGCCTTCTCCGGATGACCCTTGCGTTGCAGCTCCGATCCTTTTTTTCTCAGGGTTTCCGCTTCGCGGGCGTCATTCTCCAAAGCCTTATCGAAATAACGAACGGCCTCAGGGTAATTGCGCTGGTCCAGGAATTTAACCCCTCTGTTGTACAGGGCTTTGGAGGGCCTGCCGCTCAATAATTCATCTAGTAGTGTCATAGATAACGGTAGTTCCAGGTAGAACTTGTGATACTGGCCGGATCGGCATTGTAAGATATACCATATTCTTTAAAGTTAGGACAGACGCGTTACGGAGAATCGGCCCGGGCTGCGACCACCACGCGATCGTGCCCGGAATAATCTTTCAGGATGACGGCCGCGGAAAAACTGCGGGAAGCCTCCAGTAGTCCCGTTACGTGCGTTCCCTGCTGATAGCCTGTCTCCAGCACGAGCACGCCGCGCGGCCGCAAAATCTGCGCGGCCTCCACTGCGATCCGGCGGTAAAAATCAAGGCCGTCGGCGCCGCCGTAAAGCGCTTCCCGGGGCTCGAATTCCCGGACGTCCGGAGGCAGCTGTGCCCACTCCTCCGCCGAGATGTACGGCGGATTCGAAACTATGAGATCAAAGGTTCCGGTGGGGTCAAGCGACTCGAAAAGATCAGAGAGAATGAAACTGATTCTGCCGGCGCCGGCGGCGCGGGCGTTCTCCTCGGCCAGAACCAGTGCTTCCCGGCTCGCGTCTACAGCGGTAACGTCAGCTTCCGGGAAGCCGGCGGCGATAGAGATCGCGATCGCGCCGCTGCCGGCGCCTGCGTCCAGAACGCGGGGCGCTCCTATCCAGTCCCGCTCCAGGAGCACATTTAAAGCAGCCTCGACAACATGCTCCGTTTCCGGGCGGGGGATGAGCACCGACCTGTCAACCCTCAAGGTGAGATTGCGGAAATAGGCGCGGCCGAGAATATAAGCCACCGGCTCGCCGGTGGCCCTCCGCCGGATCAGTTCGCGGTAATGATCGACCTCCATGTTATTGAGCGGCTGATCATAGTTGGTATAAAGCTCGATGCGGCCGGTCCCCAGGACCTCCGCCAGCAGCAGCTCCGCGTCCAGGCGCGGAGTCGCCGAACCTTTCTGTTTCAGGAAGCCAGCCGATTTGACAAGAAGATCGGCGATAGTCGGCGCGGTCAACTGCTTTCTAGCCACCATCACGCTCCCATTTCTGATCTGTTAGAGATTTTTTCGGCGCCGCCACCCGCGGAAAAGGCCGGTGGCGAAAAACCGCCGGCTCAAACACCGGCCTTTAATTGCTCCGCCCTGTCCTTGGCGGCCAGGGACTCGGTGAATTCATCAAGGTCTCCCTGGAGAACCGCATCCAGTTTGTGCAGGGTAAGCCCGATGCGATGATCGGTGACGCGGCCCTGGGGAAAGTTATAGGTGCGGATCTTCTGGCTCCGGTCTCCGGTCCCCACCATCGATTTGCGCGCGTCGGCCAGCTCCTTCTGCTGCTCCGCCATCTTCATTTCGTAAAGCCGGGCCCGCAAGACCTTCATCGCCGCCACCTTGTTTTGCAGCTGCGATTTCTCATCCTGCATGGAAACGACCAAACCGGTAGGCATGTGCGTCAGCCGCACGGCGGAGTCGGTTGTATTTACCGACTGGCCGCCGGGTCCGCTGGAGCGGAAAATGTCAACGCGCACATCCGCCGGATCGATCTCGATCTCAACGTCTTCAACTTCCGGCATCACAGCCACCGTGGCCGTGGATGTGTGAATCCGCCCTCCCGATTCAGTTACCGGGATTCGCTGCACCCGGTGCACTCCGCCTTCATACTTAAACACGCTGTAGGCCCCCTTGCCGGAAACCTCGACGATCACTTCCTTAAAACCGCCCATCTCCGTCGGACTGCTGGAAAGGATCTTGGCGCCAAACCGTTTCTGCTCGGCATGTTTCAGATACATTCTCAGCAGCTCCGCGGCGAACAGGGAAGCCTCATCGCCGCCGGCCCCGGCGCGGATCTCGATGATGATATCCTTTTCATCGTTCGGATCCGGTTCCAGCATCGCCAACCGGATGTCTTCGGCGAGCTTATCCATGGAATCCCTGGCCGAAGCGGATTCTTCCCGTAGAAACTCCCGCATTTCGGGCTCCAGTTGTCCGTCTCCGGCCTGCATCTCCTCCGCCTCCGCCAGGATCTTTTCCGATTCGCGGTAGCGGCGCACCAGATCGTAAGCAGGCTGCAGATCGGAGTGTGCCTTCGCCAGCTCCGCGTACCGCTGGCGATCGTTCATCACCTGGGGATCGCTGAGCTCCCGGTTCAGCCCATTATACTTTTCTTCAATTTCTGTTATTAATTTTTCGATCATAAAAAGTTCAAGGTTCCAACTTCAAAGTTGAGTTTTAAAATTTTTGACTCTGGACTTTGAATTTGAAAACCCGGAACGGTTTTTTACGCCATTACTTCTACATCCCCCCGGCCGTCGTGATCCATCTCGATCGGTTCGGCGTCAGCCACGCCCTTGAGAGCAACGATGGCCACTTCGATCTGGGCAAGATCGGGCTCGCGCGTCGTTAGCTTCTGCAAGATGAGCCCGGGGTAAAGTACGGCATGCATGAACCTGCTGTTCTTGTGCCTGCCGGCATATTTTATCACTTCATATGACAGACCGACAATGAGTGGAATACCTAAAATACGTGAAACTATCAACCAATAAATTCCCGGGACGCCCACGAAAGAGAAGACGGCAATCGCCAGCACCATTACTATCAAAAGAAAGCTGGTTCCGCAACGTGGATGCAGCGTCGAAAAACGTTTGACATTTACCGGGTTCAGCTCCAGCCCTGACTCGAGCGCATGGATGGTTTTATGCTCGGCGCCGTGATATTCGAACACCCGCCGCAGGTGCTTGATGCGCGACACGGCCCAGATATAACCGACCAGAATCGCTATCCGGAGAACACCTTCCGCCAGGACAAACAGCGACGAGCTCGGCAGCTCGCTCTGGATCGATTTGACGGCGAAAAGCGGCACCGCCACAAAGAGAAGGATGGCCAGCGCCCCGCCGATAATCACACTCACGGCCATCTCCTTTTTGGAGATCTCCTCTTCCTCCTCGCCGATCGACTCCTGAGCGGACATCGACAGCGCCCTGATCCCGAGAGCAAGCGATTCCCACAAGCCAACGACCCCCCGGATCACCGGCAGCTTGTAAAAATCATGACGGTCGGCCAGCGGCTTGAGGGCCTCGCTGTGCAGGCTGATCTCGCCATCGGGACGCCGCACCGCCACCGACCAGTGACGTTTGCCCCGCATCATCACGCCCTCAATCACCGCCTGGCCGCCAACAGCAGCCGATGGGTGGGGCGCGTGGTGATGAACGCGGCCCGCCTTGCTATCCTTCAACGCGCCGGCCCCAAATA
>JACWAM010000118.1 GCA_014874265.1 Thermoleophilia bacterium
GCAATCTTCCTCCGTTTTGTACATCTCCATAAATTCCATGAGTGTCTTGGGGCCGATCATGAGATACCTCCTGTTTTTGTTTACTAACAGAAGATATCAGCCGGTTCGGACGGAACCTGAACGAGTTGTATGATCAGTTAATCCAAAGTCAAATATACAAAATCAAAATCCGCTTTTACTTGACGTGCTGGATATATTTCATAAAAACTTCAAAAGCTTCATCAACCGCCAGATCATCGAGGCCCAATTCTTCCGTGCTCTGTCGGAGGCACTCTTTCATTCTGTTGCTGATCAGGAAGACCCCGACCCGGTCGAGGGCCGCCCGGGTGGCGACCAGTTGCGTTAGCACGTCCTCACAGCGTTTGTCTTCGGAAATCATCCTCTGAAGGCCGCGCACCTGACCTTCAATCCGCCTCAGCCTGTTGAGCACTTTCTCTGTGTCTGTCTTTGCTTCCGCTTCGATCACCTCATCACTAAATGTTAAACGAGCATAAGAGTCTATCCCGGCAGGTGCATCCTGCCGGAACAATCCCTTCGCTTCTTCGCAGGAAGTAATGCCAATCGAGCGCAGTGCAGGCTGTCCCAATTGCCTCCCTGACCCCGGTCTTACCCCTGCGGGTATTATCACACGAGGTTTCCGGAGGCGTCAAGAATGAAAACACCGGCAATGCTACAATCAATCTGGCTTTCCACGAAGATGACACGATCATGTTCAAGGTTCTGGACCCGCCAAGCAACAGGAATCATGCCGATAAAAAGGTAATCAGCTGTTCACGGCGCACCGACATCCCCAGGTGCCATTCCGGATGGCTGGAAGAAGCTCTCCGCGCCGGCAGCGTCAACTTTCGTTCTCCGAGAGGAATGGAAAAGGAGGTTTCTTTAAGGGAAGAGAATGTTCATTCGATTGTCCTCTGGTCGAAAGGCTACCGGCCGTTGCTTTGCCGCGCCGGGCTGGTTAACCGGCTGCATAATCTGAATCCATTTTTTCACTTCACCATAACCGGTCTTGGCGGGACAGGGTGGGAGCCGGGGGTTCCACCGTGGACGGAGGCCATTATGGAAATGGCTGACCTGGTGAATATCTTTGGACCCGCACGCGTGAAATGGCGTTTTGACCCAGTGATTCACTGGCGCGATGAAAACGGCGCCCTCAAATCAAATCTGCCTCTTTTTTCCGTCATCGGAGAACGAGTCGCGGCTCTGGGCGTTCCGGAATGCACCTTCTCTTTTATCCACTGGTACACCAAAAGTAAGCACAGGGCTCAAAGAAGCAGACGTGAGTATCTCGAACTGACGGCTGAATCAAAGCTGGATGCGGCCCGTCAGCTTGCTCGTGAAGCCGGCCTCCTTGGAATAGGCTTAAGCAGCTGCTCAAACGATGACCTGCTGACAGTGGCGGGAATCACCAAAGCCAGCTGTGTTAACGGCCGTTTTCTCGCCGGGCTAAGAGAAGACGGGGAAGCCGTTTCCGTTGCCAAGGACCGTTCCCAGCGAGAGCAGTGCGGCTGCACCGTGAGCATCGATATCGGGAGCTACCAGCAATGCTGCGAAGCCCCCTGCGTTTACTGTTACGCCAACTAGCCCGCAGGTGGCTGAGAAAAACTATCTCTTCGCCGTCAGCAGGCTAAAGGTGGCGATTCCGATCAGCACGGTCACAAATCCAAAGATATACAGAGCGGTCGTTTTCTGGCTGTCAGAAAGCCACCAGGCGCTCGTGAAGATAATAATGCCGAAAATTATCTGAGCTGCTGCAACAATCGTAGCGCGGTCGGTTTTCATCGCCACCTCCGGTTGGTTTGGAAAGTAATTCTAAAAGGATGCTATTTTTTCCTCTACAATCTGGCAGTTTCACCAGTCTCTTAAACATGACAGCTTAAGCCTTTCCCCAACCGGAGGGCCGTCTCTGATAATATATGCCTCTGCTAAAGGTATATTTTTTAAGACGTGGATTAATTGGCAGACGTTAATCATAAATATGAGCGGCTCAGGGCGCTCCTGCTGGAGAAGGCTTACCTGACAGGCGATTTTGTTCTCACCTCCGGCAGGCACAGCAGGCATTATTTCGACTGCAAGCGTGTCACGCTCGATCCGGAAGGGCTCTCCATCGCCGCGGAGCTGATCGTTGAAAAAATGAAAGCGGCTGAAATTACCGTCATTGGCGGCCTTGCCATCGGGGCTGATCCGATTGTGGCCGGAACCGTCGCCGCCAGCTGGCGGATGGGATATCCGATATCAGGAGTGATAGTCAGGAAAGAACCCAAATCGCACGGGACCAGCAGATGGATCGAGGGCCCGGCGGCCCCAGGCGTTAAAGTCGCCGTGGTGGACGATGTTGCTACCAGCGGCGGCTCCATCATCAAGGCAATTGAAATCTGCCGCCAGGAAGGACTTCTGCCCGTGGTTGCTTACTCCCTCGTCGACCGCGAGGAAGGCGGCGCCGGCGCGATCATGTCAGACGGTAAGGTTCCGTTTGATCCTTTGTTTAAATTTGGTGATCTTTTTAAGTGACGTTTACGCTGCGTCACAGGTAAAGACCAGGTTAAAAATCCGGTCAAACCGGCCCCTGGAAAAGCAGCCGGCTGCAAACGGCGCAGAACCCAGGCCCCTTGCGGTCAGTATCTTCAATCGTGTTGGAGAAGTGCATGATACATGCCGGGTTGGGACAGTGGGCGAGCCCAAAGACGTGGCCCAGCTCATGCACCACCTCCTTTTCAGTTCTTTCCTCAAACAGCTGTCTATTGGGCGGCTTTGCGTAAAACTCAGGCCGCAACCGCGCCAGTGAGACAAGGGCGCAGCCTCTTGCCTGATCGGTCTGGCCAAACACGTAATTAAGGCGGGGGACAAATAGGTCCAGGTCCGTGATGCCGAGAAGGGCAAACGGTCCCCCGGTTAATTCATCCGCTGCGGGCATTCGGGACAGCAGGGAGCCAGACCGGTACTGGCGCCGGCCCTTGTCGAGAGCGCCCCATGGGGGTTCCAGCAGATCGCCGGTGCGCGCAGTCAGGTTGAAAGTTGCGGCGGCGCTGCGTCCTACCATGGCGGCAAAATCCGCTCCGATCCCGGAAAATGGATATACGATCAATCCCCGGGCGTTCTTGAGAAACAACGTCATGTTAGCCCTGGCTATTTTCTTCCTCTGACTCTTGTACTCTAACACGGCGGCGAAGATGCGGCCGGCACCGGCGCCATTCCAGGCAAAGGGGTAGAACATGGCTTAAAGTAAATGAAAGGATCCGTCATCTTGCTTTGCTAAACTGAATTCAGGTCTTCGGGTCTTAAATTCATTTCCATTTATCCATGCATAATGCCGACAAACTCGACCTTTTAACTTCGGGCGCCAGCTATGACCTGGCCTGCGCCTGCGGAGGCGAGCAGCAAGCGCGCATCCGCGGCTCGTGGGGCCGCTGGATATATCCTGCTGTTCTTCCCGATGGAAGAAGGGTGCCTCTTCTTAAAATTCTGCTGTCTAATTCATGCTCGCAAGACTGCGCCTATTGCGCGAACCGGAGGGGAAGGAAATTCGTCCGGACCTCATTTCGTCCCAAAGAGATGGCGCAAATTTTTATGGAGCTCAACCGTCAGGGGCGCGTCGGCGGCCTGTTTCTCAGCTCGGCGATTAGCGGCAGCGCAATTAACAGCATGGAGCAGATGCTCAAGACGATCGAGCTGGTCCGGTTCTGGCGCGGATACAAAGGCTGGGTGCACCTGAAGATCCTTCCCGGCGCTTCCCGCCAACAGGTCGAGCGCGCCGCCAGGCTTGCCAACCGCCTTTCCCTGAACCTGGAAGCTCCAAGCCCGGCACGACTTAAGGCCATCTCATCGAAAAAGCGATTCACGGAGGATATTTACCGGCGGATGGAGTGGATTAAAAATCTGGCCAGCTCCGGCGGTTACCGTTGCCGCGGGCAGACAACCCAGTTTGTCGTGGGCGCCGGCGAGGAAACAGATCGTGAGTTTGCTTTCCTGTCCGGCAAACTTTACGGCAGTCTCGGTCTGTCGCGCGTCTACTTTAGTGCTTTTCAACCAGTAAAGAATACGCCCCTATGGTCCAGGCCGCCGGCGGCTTTTGAGCGGGAGCACCGGCTTTATCAAGCAGATTTTCTGCTGAGAAAATATGGATTTACCGCAGACGAACTCGTTTTTGACCGAAACGGAAATCTTCCTCTGGGAAATGATCCGAAAACTTCCTGGGCGAGCATCCATCCTGAGGCATTTCCGGTGGAAGTTAACACGGCGCCGCGCCAACAACTTTTAAGGGTTCCGGGAATTGGACCTGTCGCCGCGGCCCGAATCATCAGGAGCAGAAGACAGGGAAAACTTTTGACCCTGGATCACCTAAAATCCACTGGCGCCCGGGCTGACTGCGCTCCTTTTATCCTGCTTGACGGCAAGCGTCCAGCGGATGTTCGCGGCGCCCAACTTAGCCTGTTTGTGCCGGCCGCGGGCTTCAGCGCGGTTTCGGGCTGAGTTTGAACTGATAATATAACTTGCCTCCCGCGTTTCTCTCCTGCAGGAAAGGTTATGATATAAATTAGGCCAGGGATATTATCATTCGTCCACTAATCAAAGGATAACTTTATCAACCGGCAGAAACAACATATTGTTGCCGTCCATTACTTCTTCCTTCTAAAGCAAGATGAAGAGGACCTCCGAAAGCTCTGGAGCGCTCTTGGCTCTCAAGCAGGTCCTGCTGGCGGCGAGTCTCATGTAAATGCCGGTGCCGCCGAACTGGTCTCGGCAGGCCGGTGCCGCCTGATTCACCGCGCTTACGGCTCCGACAAGGACTTTTGTCTGATGATGCTTGCCGATTTGGCTCTGGTGGAGGTTTTATACCGGCGCAGTTCTCCCGTGGTTTCCGACCAGGAGTGGCGGCAGGTTCTAAATGAGATCGAAGCGGGCCGCTCGCTGGTTGAAAAAGAGAATATCACGCTTTACGGGGAAACGACCGCGCTAGCCGTGGACGCGGGCGGCGCCCGGGAAGCGCTCATACTGGCGGTATCAAGGGAGCGACGCGGCGGCCAGAGCGATTTCGAGACAGGTCTGCCTCCCATGGAACCGTTGCTTGGAAGCGAGCTGGACCCGGATCTCGGCAATGGCGCCGCGGTTCTTTTCAACATCCCTCAAGCCTCGCCGGCGACTCGCGATTATTATGCGGTTTCGGGCGGGGATCCTGACCGGGTGCTTACACTAGTATTGCCGGAGATCGACGCCGCCATTAAAAACTTGCGGTATCAAGTTGCTTACTTTTCCCACCAACGGCTGACGATCGCGGATGAGCGCGCCCAGATCGATGAAAAGGTGGGCGGGCTGCTTCACGAGCGAGTAGTCAGGGTAATTGATGAACCCGAGGGCGCCGGTCATCTGGAAGAAATGATCGCGAGCCTTTCCCGTATGTTTGGAATGCTGGCAACTGATTCTCTGCTTGTCCGCCGTTCTGAGGACAACCTGAAAATGAGGAAGCAGGCGCTGGAATCGGTGCTGAATCTGAACTTGAACAGGAAGAACGGCGCCAGGGACGAAATCGGAGCATATTGCCTGCAAGCAGCGGCTAGCGACCTGGAAGGGGTACACGCAGAGGGGAAAAAACTTGAGCTCTCCAGGCAGAACGCCGCGGCGGCCATCGAGGTTGTCAGAACCCAGGTGGAGCTGCTCAGGACCAGAGAAGAAGCCGTTATCCAGGAGCAAACGAAAGAACTGCTTTCGCGTAGCCTGCTGGTGCAGCAGGAGCGGCTTGCCCTCCAGGTCGCGGCCGGCCTTGTCGAGTTTGTCCTCATTTTTTACTACGTGCTAAAATCTTGGGAAGGAATTGCCGGACAGGCAGTGTTTGACCGGGCGCCGGCGATGATACGGCTGCTTGCCGTTGGCGGCATGAGCACCGGAGCAGCGATTGGCACGCACTTTCTGGCCCAGGCGCTTTACAACCGTGCCTGGAAAGCTGCTGGTCTGTGGATCTCGGCAGCAGTTTTGGCTGCGTCTTTTACGGCAATGCTTGTATTGACGCTCGTGTCGCAACGGGGTTAAATTCTGGCAGGGAGAGGTTTTTGGACGCAATTGAGCTCATCGAGCAGGCAATCGAGAACGAGAGGCTCGCGGCACAGCGATACCGCGAAGGCGCCGGGTCGGCGGATGATCCTGAAACCAGATCGATGTTTGAACAGCTGGCCAGATGGGAGCAAGATCACGAGCGCGTTTTACGGGAACGGCTGGCAACACTAAAGCTGATTCGCGGCCAGCGCTGAAAGTTCAGGACTCTCGCTCAGCGCTGACGGCCAAAAAGAGCCAGAAAACCAACCGGCGCCAGCCACAATAAGACCCAAAAACCAACAGTGATGGCAAGAGGAAAGATGGCGCCGCCGCCATCCGAACCGGGGCCAACCGCCTCAAACAAAAACACTCCGGCACCTGACAGGCAGATGACAGACCATACGATTATTAGCTGAATTCTGTTTTTTGCTGACATGAATTACCTAAGCCCCGTCAATCCCGACTGAAATAAAACATCCTGACTCATTGGCCGCGGCTGTTGCGGTCATCCCGCGTTCTTAAAAATAGCCCAGATCGCGCAGTTGCGCCATTATCTGCTCTTTTTCCTGGGCTCTGCCTTCGCGTTCCGGTCCGTCGCCGCGCGGGCGCGAACTCTTGACCGTGCAGGGCTGGCAGCCGAGACTGCGGTAACCCTGATCATATAGGGAGCAATAGGGAAGGTTATACTTCTTGATGTATGCCCAAATGTCAAGCTCGCTAAAATGAAGAATTGGCTGCACCCGGGTATGCTCCGTCCGGTCCGAGAAATATTCCTCATCCTCACGAGCCGGCTGCTCGTCCCAGCGAACGCCCGTGATCAGCGCTTTCCATCCGTTTTTTGCAACCGCCATGTCGATTGCCTCCGCCTTTAGCACCAAGCAGCATTGCTCATGGTCTTCGGCAATCTTGATTTTTTTAAGCCCTTCGTGATTCGTGGTAATAACCAGAACAAGGTTCCACTCCCGGGCCAGGCGGTCACGGAACTCGATAACCTCTTTGAATTTAACAGTGGTGTCAAGGTTAAGCACCGGGATGGGGACGTTGCCTGCACCGATGCGCTTTAGCATATGCAAAACAGTGAGCGAGTCTTTCCCGCCGGTGAAGGTAGTCGCTATCTTTCCCTGGAAGCGCTCCAGCGCCTGCCTGAGCACCTCGAGGCTTCGCGCTTCTTTCTCTTCCAGAGCCTGTTCCTGCTCTGGGAGGCCGCCTGCTTTGTCAGTCATTTTTTCCCTAGAACTCTGGCCGGTCAGTCTGTGGAGGCCGGCTGCTTTATGAATTATTGTACCGCAACCGGAACAATTAGTCGCCATTTTTTTGGAATCTAAGCATTCAGAAAATTGATCATACAAATGGCTCAGGTAAGCCTGTCATCCTAAGCAAAAGCGAAGGATCTGGGGTTTAATCCCATATTCTTCACCGCCTGCAGCGACCCAGAATGACAAATCATTATCTGTCCTTTAGTGAATTGTATGATCATGTTCAGAAAATTTATCAGGCAACCCTGGTAGACGAACGGATTAAACTGTTTCCCATTGCCGCAGGCGGATTTGCTAAAAAAGTGTTTTTCTACTTTACCTGCAGGCTGCGCATCCGGTTAAAGGCAGCCGCGATCTCGAAACGGCGCGGAAGCGCATAGTCTCCGGGATGCCCATCCGGGGAAGCCGCGGCCGGGGCACCGGCCTCGCCACCAGACTCAGGTCGGAATCCGTTAACTGCCCCGCCGGGGCCGCCAAAGGGACTGATGATCCCCAGGCCGCCAAGCTCAACATCGGCAAGCAGCCTGTCAAGAATCTGCTTTATGTCTGTCTGACCATCATAATAGCCGCGCCTGAGCCCATACAGGATCAGATCGCCGATAGCGCGGGTTTGGCTTAGATCAACGAGCTGTTCCAGACCATCAAGGTTTACAACCTGTCCTCCGAAATGGATCGTCTTCAGATCCCGGGCTCCTACTTTTTCCCGCCGGCCGCGGCGGGGATCGATGCCATGAGCGAGCGGCACTCTGGCAGTTAGCGCTCCAAACCCTTGCGGCGCCTCAACTCTACGTACATCTTGGCGGGAAGCAGCCACCCGGTGGGCTTCTGCGGTGATTATTTCCGGCCGGTAATTTTTCATGGCAATTACCGTATCTGCAACTTCAAAATAATCCCCCGATCCGCCCATCACCAGGACCGTAGAGACGCCATGCTCTTTCTTGAGATCACGAACCCTGTCAATAAACGGCGTAATCGGCTCTGAGCTTTTGGGAATCAGCCTTTGCATAAGCTCGTCACGAATCATGAAATTGCTGGCCGACGTATCTTCATCGATCAGAAGCAGCCGCGACCCGGCTTCCAGGGCCTCGATAATGTTCGCCGCCTGGGAAGTGCTGCCGCTGGCATTTTCAGTACGGAATCGGACTGTATCAACGCCAAATGGGAGATTGGATATGAAAGGACTGATATTCACGCGCTCAACGCGGCGCCCGTCCTCCGCTCTTATTTTGACAGCGTCGCCGCGGGTGACGACGCCTTCCCGCCCATCCCCCGGAATATGGCAATAAACCGAGCGTTCGAGCGCATTCATCAGCGTTGATTTGCCGTGGTAGCCGCCGCCTACTATTAACGTTACCCCTTCCGCAATTCCCATTCCGCAGGTCCGGCCGCCGTTGGGCAAATCAACACATATTCGTAACTGTTCCGGGCTTTGAAAGCCCACCACCGGATCAGCCGCAAGCGGCCGGTCGCTAACCCCGCTTTCGCGGGGCAGGATTGCGCCGTCCGCCACAAAAGCAATCAGTCCCAAGCCGGGCAGCCGGCCGCGCAGCCACTCCTGGTCCTCGGCGGCCTCCACGTGAGCTTTAAGACCGGCTGCGGTATGTCCCTCGAAATAAAGAGATGCGTCAACCAGGAGAGGAAGCTCCCCCAGAAGAATGGCTGCCGCGTCTTTCCCGCGGCAGCGCCGGCCCGAAGCAGGCAGCCCGACTGCAAACCTGACCTCAACGAAGGATTCATTTACAACCGCCGCCGTGCGCTCGAGAATCTCCTGGCCGCCGCTGTCGACGGTGACCAGGCCTGACTTGCCTGTTCCCCGGTGTCCTTTGACATAACGGCTGACTGCTGAATCAAATGCCCGGGCAATGTAATCTTCCAGCGCGGTCTTGCGCACGTCAGTGCAGTAAAGCCGCGGCTCAAAACCAGCGTCAGGCTGATGGACACGAACCCGCATCCGGGAAGGAGCCGCAAATGGATCCGACTGGACGTGATCCACAAAAAAGGTGAAACGGGGAAAAAGATAAGACCCTTTAATTTTGCGGTACGCTTTGTAGCCACCGCCATCGAGCTGTTCAAGTTTCTGTTTGAGGCCAGCTGCATCCATCATTTACTTTAACCTTTGGCTTCTAAAAATCCGGACGCGATTTAATATATCACCCGGTGTGGACGGACAATCTGTCTGTAGCAGGGATCTCTACAACACAAAAAGGCCTCAGGCACAACTCTATAAGCGCCTTGGGGCCCCCTTATTTGATGATATCAGTTCGCAGGTCGCCCGTCGTCGAACTTCAGTTCGATCTTTTTCCGTAAAAAGGTAGTATTTTTTTCCCGGCGCCAGCTGAAAGCTTCCGGGCTTGCCGATCTTGTTTTTGCCTTCAGCTGGGTAGATATTATTATTGTGTTTGCCAGGCTGCTGATACTCTTCATAATCGTCCCTCTGCTTGAGCTGCTGGTGATCATCCAGATCGGTTCAAGGATCGGGTATTTTTATACAATTCTGCTGCTGGTGCTCATCAGCTTTTCCGGAGCGGCGCTCGCCAAGCGCGAGGGTTACCACGCGGTGTCCCAGATACAGTCCGAAGTCGCCGCGGGCCGCATGCCCACCGATTCACTCATCGACGGAGGCCTAATTTTAACGGCGGCGGCGCTTCTGATTACCCCGGGATATCTAACCGACGCCGCCGGCCTGGCACTCCTGACTCCTCCCGTCCGCCGGCTGGTGCAGATTTATGTTCGCCGGCGCCTAAAAAAAGCCGTTGCCGACCGGACCGTTCATTATTGGACAAGCGGCCCACCGCCTGACGCGAGCGGAGGAGCACCCCGCGAGCCGGAGCAACGGCGCAAAGAGATAGATCGCTAGGTCAATGAACCGCTTCCTGCTATACGTCATAGTCTTTACCGGTGGTATGACGACGATGGCCGTGGAGATGTCGGCGTCGCGGCTGCTTGGCCCTTACTTCGGGAATTCACTCTTTATCTGGGCGAATCTCATCGGCCTGATCCTGATTTATCTGACCGCCGGCTACTACCTGGGAGGCCGGGTCGCGGACCGGTGGCCGCAGCCGCGCCTGCTTTTTACCCTCACACTCTTTGCTTCGGTTGCTATTGCGATTGTGCCGTTTATTGCGAAACCGATCATGAGCGTGGCCATCCGCGGCATTGATCAAGTAAACGCCGGCGCTTTTCTCGGCTCGTTTGGCGTCACGGTGCTTCTTTTTGTCGTCCCCGTCACTGTCCTGGGCATGGTGGCGCCATTCGCCATCCGGCTAAATATCACCAGCATTGAGACATCGGGAAACGTCTCCGGCAGTCTTTACGCCCTCTCGACGGTGGGAAGTATAATTGGCACATTCTTACCCGTTTTTCTGTTCATCCCCTGGATCGGCACCAGGGATACGATGCTGCTGTTTGCGGGGGCGCTGGCTGTGATCTCAGCAGCCGGCCTCAGACGTGGTTACCATGTGGCAGCGCCGATCCTGATATTTGCCGCCTTGCTGATACCCACGGGGGAGATTAAACCGACGCCGGGAGCAATTTATGAGGGAGAATCGCCCTATCAATACGTTCAGGTGATCCAGAAAGACGGCACCCGCTACCTGCAGCTGAATGAAGGCTGGGCGGTTCACTCGGAGTATAACCCGAGCCAGCCGCTGACGGGAGGCTACTGGGATTACTTTCTGGTCGCGCCCTGGTTTGGATCGAGCCGGCCGCCGGGGGAAGTGTTAAATATCGGCAGCGCCGCCGGCACCATCTGCAAAGAGTTACTCGATGTATACCCCGCAGCCCATGTAGACGCTGTGGAACTCGATCCCGACGTCGTTGCGGTAGGGCGCAAATATTTTGGCATGAATGAAAAAAACCTGACAGTCTATATTGGCGACGGCCGGCCGTATATCAAGACCTGCCGGAAGAGTTATGACATGATTGCCATTGACGCTTTCCGCCAGCCTTACATCCCTTTCTATCTGACGACGAGAGAATTCTTCCAGGAGGTCAATAATCATCTCAATCCTGGCGGCACAGTGATGATCAATGTGGGCACCGTTCCGGGCGATACGAAGCTGGCCGACGCCATCGCAGCCACCATGCGTGATGTCTATCCGTCTGTCTACTCATTCTCTGCCGGCGAGTTCAACCAGTTGATCGTGGCGACAAAAAACCCGTCCAGGGCCGGCCAGCTGGCCGCCAGAAAGAACGCCATGCCGGCCCCGGTGGCCTCGCTGGCGGATGACGCGCTGGCTCATCTATCGGTGGTGCGTCCTGGCGGCACCATACTCACCGACGACAAAGCGCCGGTGGAGTGGCTTACAGATCAGATGATTGTGCACTACGCTGAAAGCGGCAGCCCCTGAGCCGGCAAGAATTGAGGCCAAGCTGGCCGAATCTGATTGATACCATAAGGAAATCCGTTTTTCTGAGAGCCGCACCGCTGCTATAATTTTCTCAACATGGTGATGAAGCTCACCCAAATGCGCCGGCGGCGCTGATGGCTTCTACAGATTTTCTGTAGGAGTTTTTTTATGCCCGCATCCAGTTTGATGACTAGACGAAGTAGTTGATTTGATATGGAAAACATTCTGGTAATAGGGACTGGCGGCTTCTTCGGCGCCGTCAGCCGCTACGCCGTCGCCCTCTGGATCGGCGAGCGCTGGGGGCGCAGCTTCCCACTGGGAACGCTGGTGATCAATGTCAGCGGCAGCTTCCTCATCGGTCTGCTGATGTTCATTCTCAGCCAGAAGGTGCTGGTCAATCCCCTCTGGCGTTCGCTGCTGGTGATCGGCTTCCTGGGCGCCTACACCACTTTCTCCACCTTCGAGTACGAAACAGGTAATCTGTTGACCGATGGCGAACTCCTCTACGCAATGGTAAATGTCGTGGCCAGCGTGCTGGTCGGTTTAATGGCGCTGAAGCTCGGCGAGCTGATTGCGAAAATAATATAGGAGCAAGGTGTTCACGGGTCCCGCGAAAAAACTGACAATTTATGTGGATGAAAGGGACAAATTTCATCATAAGCCGGTGTACGAGGCTGTGGTCGATATCCTTTACCAGAACCACATCATGGGACTGAGCGTCTTTAGAGGGATCGGCGGCTATGGCTCCAATGGCGTCCTGCACACTGCCAAGATCCTCGAACTTTCAACCGATCTGCCGGTAAAAGTGGAGGCAATCGATGCCGCGGACAAGATCTACGAAGTGCTGCCGGAGATCGCCGAGGTCGTCGAAAAGGGTCTCATTGAAGTTTCTGACACAAATGTAATCAAGTGCTGCCGTTCGAAAGAGGATACCTGACCGGGAGATAGAATCAAATTACAGCTGATCCCGGGCAGGGCTGTTTTGCCGGCCTGTTTTCAGGGAAAAAACCAATAAAAAGCGGCGATGAAGCTCGCCCTTAAGCGTCCTCACGGGGACTAATGGCTTCTACAGACCGGCAGATCTGTGGGAGCTATTTTTATGGAAAAACTGGATACATACTCATCGACCAGACAGCGCCTTGAAGAGATTCTGGCCCACCTGGCGGGAAGCGTCAGGGAAGAATCTTCCCGTCAGGCACTGGCGGATGTCAGCAGCCAACTGGCTGACAACCGCTTTTCGCTGGTCGTGGCCGGGCAGTTCAAGCGGGGCAAGACTACCTTTATCAACGCACTTCTGGGCAGCAACCTGCTGCCGGTCGCCATCATTCCGGTGACCTCGATCATCACCGTCGTTGGTTATGGCGAAGAGCTGAAGATCGAGCTGTTTCTTAAAGACGGCTACCACCAGGACATTGACCGGGATCAGCTGCCGCAGTACATCACGGAAAAACAGAACCCGGACAACATGAAGCAGGTCGACCGGGTCGAGATCCTCTATCCGTCACCATATCTCAAAAATCATGTTCAGCTGATCGACACCCCCGGCGTCGCTTCCATCCACAGCCACAATACGGAGACAACATACGGTTTCCTGCCCAAGGCCGACGCCGCGGTCTTCATGGTCAGCGTCGACCCGCCCCTGACCGAGGCCGAGCTCCACTTCCTCGCGGACCTGAAGGAGTACGCCGCCCGCATCTTCTTTGTCCAGAACAAGATCGATACCGTGGATGAAAAGGACCGGGCCGAGTCGCTGGCCTTCACCCGCAGCGTCATTGGGGAACGGCTGGGATTTGACAATGCCACGATCTATCCGCTTTCGGCAAAAAACGCTCTGGAGGGCAAGCTGTCGGGCGATCCGGAGATGGTTACCGGCAGCGGCCTGCCCGTGTTCGAGGAAATGCTGGACCGGTTCCTGATGAATGAAAAGGGCAGTGTAATCCTGGCTTCTGCCGCCGGCAAAACGCAGAACATCATCGCTCAGGAGACCTTTTCATCACGCCTGATGCAACAATCGCTTCAGGAACCGCTAAGTAACCTGGAAGAAAAGATCGCCCTCTTCCAGGAGTCCCTCAAGGAAATCAGCCTGGAACGATCCGACAGCAAGCTTTTAGTCAGGCAGGAGGCCAACCGCCTGGTCAATGAAATTCTTCTGCCGGATCTGGAAGCGTTGAAGGAGCGGGAAACGCGGCAGCTTCAGACAGAGCTTGACATTATGGCAGAAACAGCAGGCGATCTGGGCAATCGCGATTTTGCCGAGGCGCTTGATGAACTGCTCAGGGAACGGGTCCATGACATCTTCAACCACTGGCGCCTCCACGAACAGGAGCAGCTTAACGGCAGCCTGGCCCGGATGCTCAGGCGGCTGGTGGAGCGGACCAACCGCATCATCGAGCGTCTGGCGGCGGTCTCTTCAGAGCTTTTCGGCACTGAGATGAGCGGCTTCACCGTCGACGAGTCCCTGGCGGGGGAATCTTCTTTCAGCTTCAAGCTTGATGAGGATGTGAAGATCGCCCTGGAAAGCATGACGGAAGCAGCAGCGCTGATGCTGCCGAAGCGGCTGGCCCACCGCCGCATCCTGGGCGAGGCGCGGGAGCGCGCCGCCAAGCAGATCGACCGTCACTGCGGCCGGATGCGCCATGACCTCACCGGCAGGATTGAGGTGACGGTGGCGGATTTTAGCCGGCGGCTGGACGGCGCTGTCGACGCCGCCATCCGCGGCATCGACGAGGCGCTTATGGCAGGCCAAGAGGCACGCACGAAAAGCGCGGCCGAGCTGGAAAGCTTTGAAATCGAACTGGCCCGGCGGCTGAGCGCTCTGGAGGAGGCGTCGGCGGAAATCAGGCAGCTGGTGCGGGAACTTTAACGGCATCCCCATGCGGCTTTGACCCGCATGGCGGCAACGCCGGACAGGAGCCTTGTGGCAGACAGAATCGCATTTAACATGATACAGGTACTGGTTGTCATGGCGTTCGCGCCGCTGGCCTCCGGCGTGCTCTCCCGCCTCAAGGAATTGGTTCAGTCCAAACGCGGTCCGAGCATTTTTCAGCCCTATCGCGATCTGTGGAAACTATTTCACAAGGATGAGATTGTTTCCGAAGACAGTTCCTGGATCTTCCTGTTTACGCCTTACATGATTTTTATCACACCCATTTTCGTGACGCTGCTGATCCCGGTGCTGACTAATTATCCGCTCTTCTTTGCTTTCATGGGCGACATGATCGGCGGCGGGTTCGTACTGGCACTGGGCGGATTCTTCGCCACCCTGGCAGCGATTGACACAGCCAATCCCTACGGCCCCATGGGCGCCAGCCGCACGCGGATGGTGGGCTTCCTGGCCGAGCCGGTGTTCATGATCGTTTTCTTCACCGTCTCATTTGTCGCCGGCTCCACCATTCCCTATATCGTCCAGGAAAAATGGGTGACCCCGGTGGCGAATTTCTTCATGCCGTCGCACGTGCTGCTGATGCTGGCATTCCTGATGCTGATCCTGGCCGAAGGCGGCCGCATCCCGGTGGATAATCCCACCGGCCATTTTGAGTTGGCGATGATTGACGAATCTAAATCGCTCGAATACTCAGGCCGGGGGTTCGCGCTGGTGAAGTGGGGCGGCTTCATGAAAATGTTCGTGCTGATGTCCATCTTCCTCAACGTCCTCGTGACACCCTGGGGGCTGGCTGCTGAAGTGTCGGCCGGCGACATTCTGTTGTCCATTCCGCAAGTGCTGCTGAAGATCTTCATCTTTTTGTTACTTCTGGTTGTCATCGAGTCTTCGCTCTCCAAGCTGCGGCTGTTTCGCATCAGCGAATTTCTGGGAGCCGCGTTCATTATCTGCGTAGCGGCGATGATCGCGCAGGTTTTTACATATTGACCGATTATTAATGGAACCATGAACTCGACCAATCAGCTACTGGATAACCTCAATGCCCTGGCAGCAGCGTTGTTTCTGCTGACTGCTTTTGGCATGGTGGCGATGCGCCAGGCGCGGGGCGTTCTCAACCTGTTCATCGCTCAGTCCCTGCTGCTGTCCGCCTCCGCTCTGTTTTTGGGTCTGCGTTTCCACTCGGACCATCTTTACGGCGTTGCTCTGGTGGATATCATCATCAAGCCGGTAATCATTCCCTGGCTGCTGAGGCGGACAGCGCCGGCAGAGATCTATACGCGCCGGGAGGTCAACCAGGCGCTGAATATCCCCACCGCCTTGCTGGCCGCGCTGGCGCTGGCAATCCTCGCCTACTTTCTGGCACAGCCCATTCTTGGCGCAGTGGCGCCTCAGTTCCGCAACCCCAACGTTCCGATCGGCATCGCTGGTTTGCTGCTGGGGGCATTCACGATCACGGTCCGGCGAGAAGCCGTGCCGCTGCTGGTTGGCCTCCTGGCCATGGAAAACGGCGCCTTCCTGGCGGGCATCGCCATCGCCCGCGACCTGCCGCTGATCGTCGAACTGGCCGTGGCCTCGGATGGTCTTATTGTCGTCTTCATCATGGGGGTACTCACCCGTGCCGTCTATCGGCAGATTGGTTCGACGGCGGTCGGCGAGCTGGCGAGCCTGAAAGAGGCTCCGGAAACGGCGGGAGAGGAGAGGACCGCATGAGCGTCGTCCTCCTTCTGCTGCTCCCCGTGATTGCCGCGGCCCTGGTGTTGCTTCCCTTCAGGAAATTATGGGCGCCAGCCGTAACCATTGCTTCCTCGCTGGTGATCCTGGTCCTGGCAGCGCGGATCGCCTGGCAGGCTTCACAAGGGGAATCCGTGACCTCGGTTCTGGGAACCGGCTTTTTCAAATGGATTAATGTAGACAGCCTCAGCGCTCTGATCCTGCTGCTCATCGCCTTTGTCAGCACCACGGCGGCCATTTACTCCGCCGGTTATATGGCGCATGGAGATTACTCATCCTGGAGGCTGCGCATCTACTATGTCAACTTCAACGCGTTCGTCTTCTCCATGCTTGCCATTCCCGTTCTTTCCGAACCGACGCTGGTCTGGATCGCCGTCGCCCTGACAACCCTGACGTCGGCGCTGATCGTCTCTTTTGAAAACACACGCGACGCGCTGGAAGCGGCATGGAAGTACGTGGTGCTGTCACTCATGGGAGCCGGCATGGCGCTATTCGGTTTCCTGCTGCTGTTCGCCGCCTTTGAGGCCTCCGGCAGCACGGCGGCGTTTACCTGGAATGATCTGGGCAACGCCGCGCCCGGGATGCCGCCGGTCCTGCTCATGACCGCTTTCCTTTTCATCCTCATTGGCCTTGGCACTAAAACCGGTCTGGTGCCGATGCACGCGTGGCTGCCGGATGCTCACAGCCAGGCGCCCTCGCCGGTCTGCGCCCTGCTTTCCGGGATCGAGACGTCGGTCATCCTTTACGTGATCATGCGCCTGTTTCCAATCATGCGGGCGGTGCCGGGGTCCCATGCCGCGACATGGGCAATCGTGCTGGGCCTGATATCTGTGGGTACCGCCGCGTTCCTGCTCTTGCAGGTAAACGATTACAAGCGCATGTTTGCCTTTTCCACGGTGGAGCACATGGGCATCATCCTGACGGCGATCGGGCTGGGCGCCAGTAACGCCAATTACGGGGCGCTTGAGCAGGTCGTCAGCCACAGCGTCACCAAGTCATTTTGCTTTTTTGCCGCCGGCGCCGTTTTGCTGGCGGTGGAAACGCGGCAGATCGCCTCGGTGCGCGGGCTCATCCGCCGCTCGCCCGCGGCCGGGGCGGCCCTCGTTTTTGGCGGCCTGGCCATAGCCGGAGCGCCGCCCCTGGCCGTCTTCCTCAGCGAATTCTCCATCATGAAGGCCGGCCTGGCAGAGGGCAGCTACGCAGTCATCGGCCTGCTTTCGTTTTTTATCCTGATCGCGTTTTTTGGCGTCATGATGCAGATCAACCGGATGGTCTTCAGCGCCGGGAATACTGAATCAGCGGGCGTGGCTTCGGGAGTTTCTTCCCGCCCTGGCAAGAAATTTCATCTGCCCTTTAGCTGCCGGCTGGCGCTTGCCATTTCCGGCGCACCTGTCATTTTACTTGGCTTTTATATTCCCCCGCCCATGCAGGACCTGCTGGCTCACGCGACCGCTATTTTGACAAAATGATCAATTTAACCGATCAGATTGAAGAACGCTGGGGAGGCAAGGCCCAGGCGGGTTTTAACGTTATCAATTCCGCCTGGGAAGTAACCTGCTCTCAAACGGCGCTGGTGGAGATATGCGAATGGATTTTTGCTGATCTCGATTTTAGTTTTGCCACTCTGGTTGTCGAGGAAGAAGCGGATGAGTGGCGCCTGCGTTACATCTTTTATGGGGGGAGTAACGGTTGGGTCCACGTGCTGGCCAGCTCGCCTCGTTCAGAACAGACCTTTCCCAGTATCGTCGGTCCCGTGCACGCCGCCGACTGGCATGAGCGTGAAGCCGAGGACATGTTCGGCCTCAACTTTGAGGGCCATCCTCGCCTGGGAGATTTTATCCTCCACGATGACGCCTGGCAGGAGGGCGTCGAGCCGATGCGCCATCAGTTTGACCCGCAGATGGCACTGCTTTACCGCAAGCCGGTTGAGGACTGGCGGCCACGGCGCATCGTCCAGGAGCCCGGCGCCTTTATCATGCCCGTCGGACCAAAATATTCCGGAGTCGCCGAGTCGGCTCAGTTCCTGCTCGAGACCGTCGGCGAAGACGTCATTCGGTTCTCGCCGCGGCTGTATTACAAGTGGCGCGCGGTAGAGAAGCTTGCTGAGGGAAAGACAGCAGATGAAGTCCTGCTGCTTGCCGAGCGCTTTGCGGCCACGACGGCGTTTGCCCATGGCCTCGCCTTCTGCCAGGCAGTCGAGAAAATCTGCGGCGCAAAGGTCCCGCAACGGGCCAGGGCGCTGCGCGTGTTTTTGGCGGAGCTGGAGCGGCTGCGGCAGCACACCGGCCAGGTTCAGGCGATCTGCGAATCGACGGCGCTGGTGGTCGCGGACAGCCAGAGCGGCATCCTGGAGGAAGACCTGCTCCGCATCAGTGGCGAGCTGGCCGGCCACCGTTACCTCTTCGGCCTGCTGGCGCCGGGCGGTCTGACTACCGACCTTTCGGATCAGGCATGTCAGCATGCGCTTGAGCGTTCGCGAGAGGCGCTGGCCGGCCTGGATGAGCTGGAAACGCAGCTGCGCGTCTCCAGCAGCTTTCTTGACCGCCTGGAAGAGGTTGGTTTCGTGCCGACCGGCACCGCCCTGGATTATGGCCTTCTAGGGCCGGTGGCGCGCGCGGCCGCGGTCACCGACGACCTGCGCCGCAAGCAGCCCTACCTGGGATATGACCTGTTTCAGTTCGAGGTGCCCAGCGAGCGGGAGGGCGACGGTTACGCGCGGCTGCGGGTGCTGTTCTCAGAATGCCGGCAATCCGTGCTTATCATGGGACAGGCGCTGGCAGCGCTCGCGGAGGGCAGGGTGCGCGAACCGGTCCGGTTTCATGCAGGCGCCGCGCTGGGTTATGTAGAGGCGCCGCGCGGCGGCGCTTTCCACTGGGTGCGACTGGACGAAGGGGGAAGGGTGCTTCGCTACCATATCACTTCGCCTTCTTTTGTCAACTGGCACGGTTTTCACCTCGCCGTGGAAAATTTTGCGTTTCAGGACTTTCCCATCATGCTCGCTTCTTTCTACCTTTCCGTCGCGGAGAATGACAGGTGACCGCATGAGCCGCTGGGTTATAAAAGGGATTCGCACAGGAATAAAAACCACCACATACCCGCGCGGCACTGAGAGTGCACCCGGCACGACCCCTGGCCTCCCCGGCAGCGGCGCGCCTGATAGCGAGGCAGCACAAGCACTAGTGGAAATTTGCCCCACGGGTGTATTCACGGTCGCCGGCGGCGAACTGGTGGCGGACGTGCGCGGCTGTATTCATTGCCTGCGATGCGTCCGCCTGACCCATCAGCCGGCGAACTGGCAAGCCGGTTCTTTTGAGTGGGCAGCGGAAACAGTGCCGGTAAATAAACTTCCGGGCGCATTTAAAAAATCCGTACATATCTGCGTCGTTGACACCGGCGACTGCGGCGCCTGCTTAAACGAAGTAAGGCAGCTCAACAATCCCTACTACAACATGCATCGCCTGGGACTCTTCATCACGCCCACGCCGCGCCACGCCGACATCCTGCTGATAGTGGGCCCGGGCACCGACCACATGCGGTACGCCCTCCAGAAAATCTACGCCGCCATGCCCTCCCCAAAGCGCGTGGTGGCTGCCGGCGCCTGCGCGCTTTCAGGCGGAGTTTTTGCCGGGAGCTTTACCTGCAGTGAGGGTATTGGTGAAACAATGCCGGTGGACGTGGAAATTCCCGGATGTCCGCCGCCGCCTCTGGCAATTTTGCACGGCTTGCTGGTGGCGGCCGGGCGCAGACCGCCAGCCGGCAGCCCCGCTACCACGGCAAAGACGGAAACGCCCGGAACGGCATGATGGACGCCTTGATGCTCATCATCATTTTTCTGGGGCTTTGCGGCGCCGGCGTCTTGCTGTCCCTCCTGGCGCCGCCGGCGAGGCAGGGAAGTGTGCTAGCCTGGACGGGGTGCCCGGCGGCCCTGGCGCTGGTCCTGGCGGGAGGGGCAGCGCTGCTGGCGGGAGATACCTTTAGTCAGGCGCTCTGGTCGCTGCCGGGATTGTCAACCCTGACTCTCAGCCTCGATCCGGTGTCGGCGCCGTTTCTGGTCGTGACCGGCCTGGTGCTGTTCCCGGCTTCAATCTTTGCCGCCAGCGAGCTAAACCGCGAACCGGGACGGGGCGGCTCTGCCAAACGTTTGCTTCCTTTCTCGTTTTCTTATCACAAGCGCGCCTTCACCGTGATGCTGCTGGGGCTGTACGCCGCCATTGGCCTGATCTTCGTGGCCGGAGACGTTCTCTTGTTTATGCTCGCCTGGGAAGTCATGTCAATTCTGGCGTATCTGCTGATCGTATCCTTAAGCAGCGGGGAAAAAGACGGGGCGGGCGCCGGCTATCTTTTGCTGGCCATGGGTGAAGCGGGGACCCTGGCCGCAGTTGTTGGTTTTCTGCTCATGGCCGCCGGCGCCGGGTCGCTTGATTTCGGCGCGATCCATGCCGCGGCTCCAGGTTTTAGCAACGGACTGAAGTGGTCGGTCTTTCTGCTCTCGTTTTTTGGTTTTGGCGTAAAAGCAGGTTTGCTGCCGGTTAATTTCTGGTTGCCCAGAGCTTATGTTGCCGCATCCCGCGCTTTTGTCCCGGTGCTGGCCGGGGCCACTCTCAACCTGGGCCTGTACGGGATTATGCGGGTAAACGCCGGCCTGATGCCGGCGACCAGCGCCGGGCCGGGCCTGATCGCGCTCGTCATCGGCGCGCTCACAGCCCTGATTGGCATCCTTTATGCGACCATAGACAAGGATCTCAAGCTCGTGCTGGCGCATAGCTCAATTGAAAATGCCGGCATTGTTATCGCTGGTTTTGGCGCGGGGATGGTGTTTGTGGCCACCTCACACCCGGTGCCGGCCGCGATTGCTTTTATGGCGTCAATCTACCATCTGATCAATCATTCGCTTTACAAGACGCTTTTGTTTTTCGGGGCCGGCGTGGTGGAGACCGGGACCGGCATCCGCAATATCAACAAGCTTGGCGGCCTCATCAAGTGGATGCCATGGACGGCGGCCGCCTTCCTTGCCGGGGCCCTGGCGATCTCGGCCCTGCCGCCACTTAACGGCTTTGTCAGCGAGTGGCTCACGCTGCAGACTTTGCTGCGCGCCGCCGATTTGTCCTCGGCTGCAGAAAAGCTGTCTTTCGCGCTGGCCGGGGCCGGCCTGGCGCTGACGGCGGCGCTGGCCGTTACCTGCTTTGTCAGAACCTTCGCCATGAGCTTCCTGGGCATGCGGCGTACAAGAGAAAATCAGCCTGTCCAGGAGGCTAAAATGGGCGCGCTGGCGCCAATGTTTATTCTCGCCGTTCTCTGCCTCGGCCTGGGCGTTTTGCCCACGTATGTGATTTCCGCGCTCAGTCCGGCAACGACCCAGCTGGCCGGCGCCAGCGCCGCTGATGCCCTGGTGCCGCCCTTCTTCTCATCCAATCCGGAGCATAGTCAGCTGCCGGCCGGTTTTGTTCAGGACTTTCATAATCTGGGAGCCCAAGTGGGGCAAAGCCTCTTGCCCGGCCGCGGCCTGGTGGTGCTTCACCGCGGTGGTGAGGACAACCCGGTGGTTTTTGCCATGTCAACATCTTACATGGCAGTTGTTTTAATCATCCTGCTGGGCGCGACTTTCGTTGTTACCCGGGTCTGGTTAACTCGCAGGCGGAGGCTGCTTAGGCGAAAGCGCTGGGATGGGGGGATGCGCCGGCTGCTGCCGGAGATGACCTACACGGCGACCGGCTTCTCCAACCCGGTGCGAGTGATTTTCGACGCCGTCTTCAGGCCCACAACCGTGGAGGACACCCGCGAGACGGTTAGCAGGCATTTCCGCACCGCCATACTGCGCGAGCGTGATCGAACCTATCTCGCTGATAAGCTTGTTTTTCGCCCGGCAAGAGCGGCGCTGTTAAAAGTCGCGCGCGCACTGGCATATCTACACCAGGGCAAGCTCAACGCTTACGCGGCTTACGCGCTTTTTGCGCTCCTGGCCGTGCTCGTCGTCTATTTAATCCAGACATCATGAAGGCCATCTGCGACTCAAATGAATTCTTCCGGACATGAAAATTTGCTGGCGTTGTTTCTTGTCTTAGGCCTGGTATTCGGTGTTCTTGCGGGATTGATGGCTTTTCTGATTACTTATAACGAGTACAGTCACCATTATCATGAAAGCAGAGCGCCGCTCTCTGCGTCGTTACGTACGGCCCTTTTCGCATTTGCGGTCATGTTCGCCGTGACTATCATCGCGGGTTATGTTTTAGCCAGCTACATTCTTTAGACTGGTCATGCAGGTAACTCAGGTAAACTGTCGTTCTTGAGGAGCGCAGCGACGAAGAATCTGATTTTTAAACCGGATATCCTTCGGCTTCGCCTCAGGATGACGATCAGGGCAGCACCTGAGCCAATTGTATGATCAGTTTCTTAGTTAGGGTAGGCCGGCGTGGGAAAGCCGGGACTGCGTTGACAGATTTACAAACCGCAAACCACGGGAAATTCAAGGAGTCATAATGCGCACTCTGGTTTTATCCGACATCCACGCCAATATTGACGCCCTTGAAGCCATTGATGAACCCTGCGACGCGGTCCTGTTTCTGGGGGACGTGGTTGACTACGGCCCCGAACCGGCCGCCTGCATCAACTGGCTGCGGGAGCGCGGCGCCAAACGCGTGCGCGGCAACCACGATAACGCCGTGGCCTTCCGGATGGACTGCGGCTGCGGTGAAGCTTACAGGCATCTTTCGGTGCAAACGCGAGAGTACATGTGGCAAGTGCTGGATCAGGAAAGGCTCGACTGGCTGGGGGCGGCGCCCATCAGCCTGGAGCTGGAAAGCGGCGGACACCGCGTCCTTGCCGTCCACGCCGCGCCCAGCGATAACCTGTTCAGGTATGTAACTCCGGAGGCCAGCGACGCCGATCTGGCCGCCGAAGCAGCGCTGACGGATGCGGACATCATCCTCATGGGCCATACCCACCGTCCTTTTATCCGCGAAGCCGGCGGCAAACTGCTGGTCAATGTCGGCAGCGTTGGCCAGCCCCGGGACGGCATTCCCATGGCTAGTTACGCCGTCATCGAGGGCGGCCAGGTGGAGCTAAACCAGGCGCAGTACGATGTCGAAGCTGCCGTGGCCCGGCTCAGGCGCCTGCCCCTTGAGGAGAGGGCGATCAACGAACTCGCCTATATCCTTAGGAACGCCGGCATGCCCTGAAGCGCATATTGGATTTAGGATATTAATATTGATGGAAAAAGACGCCCGAATAATTAAAATCTGCCAACCCTTGCAGATTGAAAATTGGTAAATCCCCTTGTAGCAATAAGTGCCGTGCCCGTGTTTTAATCCATGGATGGCCGAGAATAAGGAAACGGGGCTACCTGATGAGGCCCTCCCCGATGCGGTAGCAGCGATGGTGGGCGAGAAGTCTCCCGTTCCCGGCATCAGCCGCAATGTCTTCATCCTGGGCATCACCAGCTTCTTTACCGATCTTTCGACCGAGGTTGTCTATCCACTGGTGCCACTGTTTCTGACCTCCGTTCTGGGGGCGCCTTTTTTTGTGGTTGGCTTGATCGAGGGCATCGCCGAAAGCACGGCCAGCCTGCTTAAGATCTTTTCCGGCTGGATATCTGACCGCATGCGCCGGCGGCTGCCGCTGACGGTGATCGGGTACAGCGTTTCCGGATTTGCCAAGCCTCTCCTCGCGCTAGCCACCGTATGGCCGGTTGTGCTTGTGCTCCGCTTTGGCGACCGCTTGGGAAAGGGGATCCGCAACCCGCCGCGCGACGCCCTCATCGCCGATTCTTCCGAACCATTGAGGCGCGGCCGCGTCTTCGGCTTTCACCGGGCGATGGATACAGCCGGCGCCTCTTTAGGCGCGATCGCCGCACTGGCGGCGCTGGCGATCCTGGGCGAGCGGTACCGGATCATCTTCCTTCTTTCCGCGGTACCGGCGGTGCTGGGTGTGGTCAGCCTCTTTTTCATCCGTGAGCGCGTCCACCCGCACCGGCAGACGCTGCCGCCCCGGCTCTCACTATCACAACTCGACCATCGCTTCAAAATATTCCTGCTGGCCAGCGCTATTTTTGCCCTGGGAAACTCCAGCGACGCTTTCCTGATTTTACGAGCAAAAAACCTGGGGCTCTCGGCGCTTGGAGCGGTGATGGCTTACGTGATTTACAACCTTGTTTACGGTTCCCTGTCGATGCCGGCGGGTTCGCTCTCCGACCGGATCGGCCGCCGGCTAGTGATCGCTGGCGGATTTGTCATCTTTTCATTGGTTTACGCCGGTTTTGCCCTGGCGGCGGGAGCCCTTTTTGTCTGGCCGCTGTTTGCTGTTTACGGCATCTACATGGCAATGACTGAGGGAGTCGGCAAGGCATTTGCCGCCGATATGGCGCCGGCCGGCGTCCGCGGCACCGCTTTGGGAGCTTATCAGACCGTGACCGGAGCCCTGACTTTTTTCTCCAGCCTGATCGCCGGGATCCTTTGGGATACGATCGGGCCGTTTGCTCCCTTCCTTTTCGGGGCCGCCGCCGCGATCGTGGCGGCAGGCGTGCTCGTAAACGCTACACGGGTCCGCCCGTCAGCCTCCTGAGCGGTGGGAAGGCCAGACACTGTTCACCAGCCTTGCGCAGGTCCGGCATTTGTTTCAGCCAACATCCGTGCGGGGTATATAATGTTCGCGTCAGAAATGCCGATTAGGTCTCGCAAAGGTGGAGCTACTAGATGGCCTTAGAGCAAAGCAAAGATGAAAATAAAACTCCGGCAGAGGCCGGCGAAGGAGGCGCGGCCGCTGGCAAGAATGCCGACACGCCGATAAAGGTTTACAGCCATGCCGGCTATAAACGCGATGAACGGCCGCGCGCTTTCGAGCTGGAAGGCAGGCGTCTGACAGTTCTTCGGGTCAAGAAGACCTGGCAGGAAGAATCCGCCACGAGCGGGCGCCGCAAGACCGTTTTTCGTGTGCATGCGCATGACGGCCGCAGTTACGACATCGCCCTGGACGGCGCCACCGGCCAGTGGACATTGGAGCCCTTTAATCGCAAGCGAACCTGAGGAACAGACGCCATCACAGCCGCAGCCGGAGCTGCGGCGAGATCCGATCACCGGCGAATGGGTAATTCTCGCCGCCGGCCGGCTTAAGCGCCCTCGCCCCCCGGTAATTCCCGCACCGGCTCAACCCCGTGAGGAGTGTCCTTTCTGTCCCGGGCGCGAGGACTGCACGCCGCCGGAAATCTGCTCCGTGCGTGGCCACGGCCAGCGCAACGGACCGGGCTGGAGCGTCCGGACGCTACCAAACAAATTCCCGATCCTGGTGAGTGAGGCTCCCCGCGCCGGCTTGGAGCGGGCGCTTTCCCCGGACCGGCGCCCGGCGCTGGGAACCAGCGAAGTAATCGTAGATACCCCCGAGCATGATCTGACACCGTGGGAATTGGGGCCCGGTCAGGTCAAGGAAATGCTGGCGATGTACCAGGAGCGGATACAGGCGCTGGCGAAGGAAGGGCGGACAAGCTACGTCCACCTTATCCGCAATCACGGCGCCGGCGCCGCCTCATCGCTAGAGCATCCACATTCCCAGCTTTTCGGCCTTCCCTTCATCCCACCGACGATCGACGCCGAACTGGACGGGTTTGTCTCCGCCCACCCCGGGGAAGCCGGCTGCGTGCTTTGTGACATTGTCCGGGACGAGGAGGAAACTGGCACGCAACTGGTGATGACTTCGGAGAACTTTGTTGTATTTTGCCCGTTTGCCTCGAGGCTGCCGTATGAGACCTGGATCGTACCTCGCCGGCATCAATTGAGGTTTGAGAAGTGCCGGGAACTGGACGATCTGGCTGAAGTTTTCACGGACGTGCTCATGCGGTTCAAGGAACGGCTGAACGATCCTCCTTTCAATTACTGGGTGCACACCTATCCTGTGAGCGGCGAGTCGCGCCCGTTTCACTGGCACATCGAAATCTTGCCGCGCCTGACGGTGCCGGGCGGCCTCGAGCTTGGCGCCGGCGTCTGGGTTAATACAGTGCCGCCCGAGGAAGCAGCCGCGCTGCTCAGGTAGCCGGAGTTAAAGGACCGGGATGACTGACAACGCCTTTGAACGTTTCCTGCTGACGGGCGAAGACCTGGCTAGGAACCGCCTGACGACCACACACGGTGGCAACATGAGCTTGCGCCATCGGGGCCGGATGGCAATCACTACCCACTTTTCCATGCCGGGACGGCTGCTGCCTGGTAACGTGGTCGAGATCCCGCTCAGGGAAGAGCCGGACCGCTTCGCCAGCGATGCATCGTGGGACGCGCCGCTGCACCAGCTAATCTATAAATTCACGCCGGCAATGGCCATAATTCACGCCCATTCAGCTTATGTCGTTGCTATTTCGTTGAGAAGTGACATTATTACGCCCATCGATACCGAGGGCTCGGTACTGCTCAGGGAAGTTGCGGTAGTGGCTCCGGAGGATGCCTCCAGCCGGCTTCCCCAGGTGCTGCAAACAACAGTTGTCGCGATCGTGAGGGGGCATGGCAGCTACGCCGTAGGACGCACCTTGAACGAGGCGCTGGCCTTCACGGCGGCCATGGAATTCTCCTGCAAAGTATTGATGCTAACCGCGCCAGAGGCAAAGATTTACCAGCGGCAGGCCGGCAGCTGAAAACAGGTTTAAGCCTGGCGAAACATCAGCAGATGAAACACGAAATAATGATATCCTCACGACTTGAGAAAACTGATCGGTTTAATGATAAAGTGACGCAGGGTAAAAGACCGAGGTGGTGAGAAGTAGTGGCAACCGGTAAGAAGATCAGGCTTACCCGCCTGGCGCATGGCTCCGGCTGAGCCTGCAAGCTAAGTCCGTCGGACTTGGATGTGATTTTAAACACTCTGGCATTGCCGGCCGATCCGCGCGTTCTCGCGGGCATTCGCACCGGCGAGGATTGCGCCGTTTTTCAGATCTCGGAGGACACCGCGATCATCCAGACGGTCGATTACTTTACGCCGATTGTCGATGACCCCTATCAGTATGGCGCCATCGCCGTCGCCAACGCTTTAAGCGATGTCTACTCCATGGGAGCCGCGCCGCTATTTGCCTTGAACGTGGCCGGCTTTCACACGGAGGATCTGCCACTTGACACGCTTGCCGAAATTTTACGAGGCGGCGCCGACAAGGCCCGGGAGGCGGGAATCGAGATCATTGGCGGCCACACCGTCGATGACAGGGAGCCAAAATACGGAGTCTCCGTAACCGGCGTTAGTGATCCGGGCAAGCTGATTTACAACTCAACGGCGCAGACCGGCGATGTGCTTTTTCTGACAAAGCCACTGGGGCTCGGCGTCATCACGACCGGCATCAAGCGCGGCACCTCCAGCGATGCCGCCATCAGCCGGGCGGTCGAAGTGATGATGCGTCTTAACCGCGACGCCTCCGAAGCGATGGTGGATGTTGGCGTCAACGCCTGCACTGACATCACCGGTTACGGCCTGCTGGGACACATGGGCGAGATGACCCGGGCCAGCGGCGTCGGCGCCCGCGTCCATTCCCGCGCCGTGCCGGTCATTCAGGCAGCCAGGGATATGATCGAGGCCGACCTGGGCGCCGTCCCGAGAGGCTCGAAAAACAACCTCGAATACGTCAAGCGCTTCGTGAACTTCGATCCGGGAATCACGCAAGCGGAGAGGCTGCTGCTGGCCGACGCCCAGACTTCTGGCGGCCTGCTGATATCGTGTCCACCGGAAAAAGCAGACCGCCTGGAAAAGGCGCTTCGGAACGCGGGCACGATCACCGCAGCCCGCATCGGCGTCATGGAAGCGGAAGACGATACCGGGCGTATTGATGTAGTGCCTTAGAGTTGTTAGAACCTCCGGAGTTTAGCCTTCGCCTCGGACTTTATCACAAATCATCTGCCGAGCCAGGCTCTTATGACGCTTTGCGCTGCCGCCCTTCGCTGCCAAGAATCGCCTGGATATGCTTTCCCAGCTCGCTCGGGTCAAAAGGCTTTACCAGATACGGGGTCCCCAGCTTGCTTAGGTAAGTCTGGGTCTTTGGATTTACGGAATCGCCCGAGATGAAGATAAACCTGCGGGCCAGCTCCGGATTCATCTGCCGGATCGCTTCCAGCAAAGTTGGGCCATCCATCCGCGGCATCCGCACATCACTGACGACGCAGTCATAGCGCTCCCGCTTAAGCATCTTCAGGGCGACGTTGCCATCCCTGGCGGTATCAACGCTGTGGCCCATCTTGCGCATGGCTTCGGCCAGCACCTTCCGTACCGTCGCCTCATCATCCACCAGCAATACCTTTCCCGAAGCCCGGCCGTCCGCCGGCGTTTGAGCATCAGAAGGCTTCTGCTCGCTGACCTGTACAATCGGCAACTCCACTAACATCTTCGCCCCCGCGTCGCTGCCCGGCTCCAGCCAGATGCGGCCGTTGTGCTCCTCGATGATTCCGTAACAGATGCTCAAGCCGAGGCCGGTTCCCTTGCCGACATCCTTGGTGGTAAAGAAGGGGTCAAAAACTCTGTCTCTTAGCTCTTCCGGGACCCCGGGACCGCTGTCGCTGAATTCAATCCGGATCGCGCCACGGGAAATGCCGGTGGAAATCACGATTCTGCCGGAGCCCTGACCCTCCAGCATTGCCTGCTCCGCGTTTGTGATCAGATTGAGAAACACCTGCTGCATCTGGTGCGGATCGGCCATTGTCAGCGGGAGGCCCGCCTTCAGTCTGGTTTCAACGGTGATGTTGTTGACTTTCAAGTCGTAAGCTTTGAGCTCTATTGATTCCCGGACCAGATTGTTAATATCGACAGCTTTCTGCTCTGGAGCGTGCTTGCGCGCAAATGAAAGCAGGTGCCTGACGATCTTGGTCGCTCGCTGGGCCTCACTGTAAATCGCCTCGGCATCCTTCTTTGCCTCCTCGCCAATTTCCTGGGAAAGCAACAGCTGGGAGTAACCGATAACGCCCGTGAGCGGGTTGTTGATCTCGTGGGCGACTCCTGACACTAGCTGTCCCACGGCCACCATCTTCTCCGACTGGATCAACTGCTGTCGCAACCTCTTGGATTCGGTAATATCGCGGAGAAAATGAACGGCGCCGATTTTTTGGCCGTCTGCATCGAACATGGGATCAACGGTCAACTCCAGCGTACGCCCGTCGGGAGTCACCTGCTCCGCCTTTGACGGCGAATCTCCCGGCGCCGCCTTGTACAGCGGACAGCTGGGCGGCTCGCAGCAGAGATTGTGAATCACCTTGTGACACCTCTCACCGAGAAGGTCATTGATCCGCCCACCGAGCATCCGCGCCGCCGCTTCATTCATCCGTTTGATGCGGCGGTCCTGACCAACGATGACGATTCCGTCGGTAACGCTGTCAAAGGTGGTCTCCCATTCTTTCTTGGCCCTGGAAATGTCCTCAAACAGCCTCTGGTTCGCAATCGACAGGGCCATGTGCGCCGCAATCGGGCTCAGCTCGTCCAGGTCGTCCTTGCTGAAAGCATTTCTGTCCTTGCTCGCGAGATTCAGGGTCCCGATCACTTCACCCTTGGCAAACAACGGGATGATCAACTGCGAGTGGTAGCCCGTCGCCGCCAGCTGCTTTTGCCTTTCGCAAACCGGGGCTCGGGTGATATCGCCGGACAGGTACGGCTTGCCCGTCAGCATGACGATTCCCGGGAGCGAATCTTTAGCGGGAAAAGCCGACTCGTCTTTCCACTCTTCGGGTCTATCGCCGTTTTGAGCAAGCAGCCTGACCATCCCCCCATCCGCAACGGTGGTCACGCTGATCCGGTCAAAGGTGATCAGCTTCTTTGTCTGCGCCAGGAAATCATCCCAAACGGCGCTCATGTCGAAGCTGGAGGACAGAGCCATGATAATGTGGTTCTTGGCCAGCGCTTTTCTGGCATGCTTGACTGACTCCAGGTACAGCATCGAGTTCTCAATCGCCACGCCGATCTGGTTTCCAATCAATCTCAACAGACGAGCGTCATCCTGGGAAAAGTAGCCGACGGCGCTTGACGCAAGAACCAGGCTTCCGACCACTTTGTCGCTTGCCGTCAAAGGGATGCCCAAAACCGACCGAATCCCTGTGTCGATAATTGCGGGAACCATCTTTTCTTCATCAAGCGTGTCCTTGATGATCTCCACTTCACCGCTTTCATATACTTTCCAGGCAACACCCATGCCTGACGCGGCCTTTTCCAGGCCATCTCTTGTTTCATCTGAGAGATTGCTCCACGCTATCAGCTGTAGCTGTCCGGTAGTACGATTCATGATATGAACCCCGCCGGAATAAGCTTCCCAGGCATCGAGCAGTTTATCCAGGACGGTCGCGAGCATGCGGTCCAGGTTAAGCGAGCTGGAAACCGCCTCGCCGATCTCATTTAGCAGCTCCTGCTCGGCTCGCTTATGTTCCAAATCTTCATTGGCGTGTTGCAGTTCCGTGACATTATGCATGACGATCGTACGGCCGCGCTCCTGCCCTTCGTTATCGAGGATGGGCACTATCTCGATGCTGTAATAACGGTCGTTGATCTTTGTCTCCAGTTTCTGGACCGCGTTATGATGGAAAACGTCGCAGCGCTCGCAGGCATCGCGCTTCTGCCGGAATGTTCCCTGTATCTGATTATTGCAATAGGTGCCGCATTGTAGCCAGCAGCGCTGATCCGTGCTATGAAATGCGGGACAACCGGCCTTGCTGCACTGTTTTGCCTCCCAGCAACTGACCATCTCTGCGGACTTGATCTCGCGGCAGATCTCTTCCTGCAGCTCGGCGACGCCTGTATCACGGCTTCGCTCCAGCTCCAGCGCCGTCTTTCCCAGCGCCGCTTCCGCGGCCGGATTCGCTGAAATAATGATTCCGTCGCGGTCAACCACCACGATGCCGTCACCAATGCTCTGGTGAATCGATCTGATGCGAGCCCGTTCCTGCTCCTGCTGTTCGATCTGCTGCTCGAGCGACGCGGCCATATTGTTGAAGGAGTTGGCCAGCACTGCCATCTCGTCGCGCCCCCTTCCGGCGGGAATCCGGTGGTCGAGATTGCCGCGAGAAATTTTTTCCGCTCCTTTCACCATGTTCTTCACGGGTATCAACAGCCGCCTCGTTAGCAAGCCGGCGGCCAGCAGGCCGAGCAAAACGCCGCCGATGGCGCTAAAGAATCCCCAGGTCTCAAGGGCTTCCCGATGGTCGGATTGTGACCGGAGGGTGGCATCCCTATCCGCATTAAAAGAGCTGAGCAACTTCGTATGGATTCCGAGCATGGTGTTAAAAATACCGTCGAGCCTTTTTTCCAATGAATCCAGATCGGCACCAGGATGCGCCGACAGCGGCACGAGCTGATTGGAAAATATATCCTTGAATTGATGGTCTAACGACTGGCAACTGTCCAGCTGCTTTCGCTCGGAGGCCGTCACGGCGTAGCGGTAGGACTCGCTCCGTTTTTCCTCAGCTTGAGCCGCCGCAGCGTTAAAATCACTAACGAACTGCCGGCTGTCAAACCTGCCCTCGTAATGATCGAGAAGGACCTCGTGGACGTCGAGCATCTCCTGCCGCGACTGCGTGTCCATCGCCGAAACGCTCGTAACCGCCTTCTCGCTGACAGCGATTGCTCCCTGGGATGAAAGATCAGCGTTGCTCTCGAAATGAAAATAAAAGAAGACGGGCGTCATGAGGGCCGCCATGGCGATAACCAGCGGCAAGGAGAGCTTGAGTCCCAGCCGGCTGCGGAATACGCCGAGAAATTCTTTCAGCAGCTTCACCTTTGAATGTCCCCCCACACTCACCCGTGTTTTTTAACCTACTCCCTGATATCGACCTTCATGGCAGTACCTTTACAGGATTAAGGGCGAAAAAGCCGGCAAAGGAGCCGGCTGGAAGTCGCCTTAGGTTTTTTTCTGCGGGTTATTCCCTGACCTGGCCGCTGCCCCGGATAATGTAGCGGGTGCCGGTCATTTCCTCGAGTCCCATCGGACCCCGCGGGTAGACCCTGTCGGTGTTGATGCCGCTGGCCGGGCCGATTCCGAAGGGAAGGCCGTCCGTGAGGCGGGTAGAGGCGTTCCAGTAGGTGGCGGCGCTGTCGACCTGCGCCAGAAACTGCTCCGCGGCGGCGCTGTCTTGGGAGATAATTGCGTCCGCCAGGCCCGAGTGATATTTGTGGATGTGGTCGATTGCCTCATCCAGGCCGGACACGATTTTGAGCGAGAGGATGAGATTGAGGTATTCCGTGTCCCAGTCGGCATCTGTCGCCGGCTGCCAGGCCGGAACGATTGCCCGCGCCGCCTCGTCGGCCCTCACCTCAACACCGGCAGCGCCCAGGCTTGACGCGAGCAAGGGCAGTATTTTTACCGCGGCCGCCTCAACGACAAGAACCGTCTCCACCGAATTACAGGTACTGGGCCGGTTGACTTTGGCGTTTAGCACGATTTTTTCCGCCATGGCGGGATCGGCCGTCGCATCGATGTAAATATGACAGAGGCCCCGGTAATGCTTCATTACGGGGATTTTCGACTGCTCCGTGACCGCCGTGATCAGCCGGTGGCTGCCGCGGGCAATCACCAGGTCGATCAGCCCTGCCAGACCGAGCAGCTCGCTGACGGCGGCCCGATCGGTGGTATCAATAAACTGGATGGCGCCGGCGGGGAGGCCCTCCCGCTCGCCCGCCTCGTGCATTAGCCTGGCCAGCACCCTGTTGGAGTGGATCGCCTCCGAGCCGCCCCGCAAGATGATGCAGTTGCCGGCCTTGATGCAAAGGCCGGCGGTCTCCGTCGTTACATTTGGTCTGGACTCATAGATGATGGCCATCACGCCGATGGGGCTTCGTACCCGGGACATGTGCATGCCGTTGGTCGCCGTCCACGATTTGACCACCTGCCCGACCGGATCGTCCATGGCGGCAATATTACGCAAGTTGCTGGCCATCAGCGCTACCCGGGCCCGGTCCAGCATCAGCCGGTCCAGCATGGCGATCGTCAGGCCCTTGGCTTTACCCGTACCCACGTCCTTGGCATTGGCCTCCTCGATCTCCGCCAGATTCTCCTCCAGGGCATCCGCCATTGCCATCAGGACCGCCTGCTTGGTCTCTGGCGCCAGAACTGAAAGCTGATGAAGCGCCCGGCGCGCCGCCTTTGCTTTTTCCGTTACTGATTCAGCCATCTAATGTATTGTCGCGAACCTTGAGATTTGCCTGTTTAACATGTGATGAACCCGCATATTATATAAAAAGTTGGACTTCCCGTTGGATTTTACCCGGTAGATAAAATATCCTTGACGACGGAAACCTTGCGGGCAGCGTCCAGCCTGTGTGGGACCTGCAAGAGGCAATATCGAATCGTTTGGAAAGGAGTTTTGTCATGGCTAATGGAATGGACGTGCAGATACCGCTTGACGTTCCGAAGGAAAAGCGGGACGAATACGCGGAGAACTTCGCGGCGATGACTCACGGCACCGGCCGGCTGATGCTCTTTGCGGGAGATCAGAAAGTCGAGCATCTTAACAAGGATTTCGTGGGCAAGTACGAGCTTGGTGAAATTCCAGCCGACGACGCCGACCCGGAGCACCTCTTCCGTATCGCCCGGCAGGGAACCATTGGCGTATTTGCCACCCAGATTGGCATGGTCGCAAAATATGGCAATGATTATCGTGATGTAAACTACCTGGTCAAGCTCAACTCCAAGACCAACCTCGTCAAAACAGATACGATGGATCCTTTCAGCAACCTGTGGCTGGAGGTTGACGCCGTTGCCCGCTTCAAACAAGACTCAGGCCTGCGGATCCCGGCAGTGGGTTACACGATTTACCTGGGCAGCGCCTATGAGCCGCAAATGCTTGAGCAGGCGGCCAGGCTGGTAAACGACGCCCACCGGCACGGGATGCTGAGCGTTCTCTGGATCTATCCCCGCGGCAAGAGCGTTGCCGATGAAAAAGATCCACACCTCATCGCCGGCGCCACGGGCGTGGCGCTGACTCTGGGCTCTGATTTTGTTAAAGTCAACTATCCCAAAGCCGAGGGACAGGAGTCGAGCGAGATATTCAAGGAGGCGGTCGTGGCCGCCGGACGCACTCGCGTCGTGGCTGCGGGCGGCTCCTCAACCGACGCCCGCAGCTTCCTGCAGCGGCTGTATGACCAGATCCATATCAGCGGCGCCATTGGTAATGCCACAGGCAGGAACCTGCATCAAAAGCCGCTTGATGAAGCGGTAAGAATGTGTGACGCCATCTCCGCCATCACCCTTGCCGATTATCCAGTTGATGAGGCAATCAAGGTATACGAAGGCAGCGAATGCCTCGATTTCAAAACGTTAGTTTAAGCGGCCGGGCGGATATTGGGTTTCGGGTTTCGGGTTTTGGATTTAATAATCATATAACTTGCTCGGGAAACGCCCGAACATTGTCTTTCCGGGACAGCGAGCACCGGGGATTCTGCTTAAAAAGCAGATCTCTCGCTGCGCTCGGGATGACAATTCTCCGTAACCTGGTTGTATGATCAGTTTGGACTTTGGAAATTGACATATAATTTATCAAGATCAAGATGCTGGTTTTTATCCAAAGCCCGGCATCCAAGATTCATTATCTGCTTTCTGGCAGTATGATCATTGATTTTCACACTCACATCCTGCCTCCGGAGATCATCGGACGCCGTGACGAGATTGCTGGCCGGGAAGAGTGGTTCGACGCCCTGTATAGTGATCCGGCGGCCCGGCTGGCGACGGCCGAAGAGCTGATCGCGGAAATGAACCGCACCGGCATTGACAAATCGGTGGTTTGCGGGTTTGCCTTTGACAGCCTGGACCTCTGCCGTGAATGCAATTCTTATGTTGCCGACGCTGTCAGGCGCTGGCCCGGGAGACTCTATGGCTTCGCGGTTATTCCTCCCCTGGTTCCGGGCTCTGGCGCCGAGCTGGAGCGCTGTGCCGCTCTCGGTTTTCGCGGCATCGGCGAGTTGATGCCGGACGGGCAGGGGTTTGACCTTGACGAACCTGAGCATTTAAGACCACTGGCGGAGACGGCTGAGTCGCTGCAGCTGCCGCTGCTCATCCACATGAGCGAGCCGGTTGGCCACCATTATCCGGGAAAGGGGCTGACCACGCCGGAGAAAGGGATCAGCTTTTCCCGCGCTTTTCCCGAACTGACTTTGATCTTCGCCCATTGGGGCGGCGGCCTTCCCTTCTATGAGCTGATGCCAGAGGTGCGCCGCGACCTGATGCGCGTATATTACGATTGCGCCGCGGGGCCGTATCTTTATGAAAGCGCCGTCTTCCCCATTGCTGTGAAGATGGTAGGGCATGAGAAAATCTTGCTGGGAAGCGATTTTCCTCTGATGCCGCCGGATCGGTACCTCCGCGAGCTCGACGAGGCCGGCCTCGGAGAAAAGGAACTGGCGGCGATAACGGGAGGAAACGCCATGAGAATACTTGGTGAAGATTGATGAACGCGCGTGAAATTCTCGGGCAGCTGGCCGGTGGCGAGATCAGCATCGACGAAGCCGAGTCTCGCCTGTCCCTGGCCGGCCTGATGGCTATCGGCGAGTTTGCCCTCCTGGACACGGGCAGGCAGTCCCGCAAGGGCGTCCCGGAAGTTATTTTTGCTCCCGGCAAAACCAGCGGGCAGCTGATTCCAATCTGTGAGGGGCTGTTGCGGTCAACAGGAAAGGCAATAGTTGCCAACTTCAGCGCCGACCAAAGGGAGGCCCTTGAGGACAGGTTTCAATCACAGCTGGCGCTGGTTTCGCAGGAAGCGAAAACGATGGTGCTTCGCGCTGCCGGCGGCGAACCGCAACGTTCCGGGGGCATGATCGGGATTCTCTCGGCCGGAACCGCGGACATTCCGGCCTCGGAGCAAGCGCGGATCATCGCCGAGGAAATGGGCTGCGAGGTGATCCGCTCCTTCGACGTCGGAGTCGCCGGAGTCCACCGGCTGGTGAAGCCGCTCGGCGGGATGATCGAGAACGGCGTCGCCGCGATCGTGGTTGCCGCCGGTATGGAGGGGGCGCTGCCCTCTGTTGTCACCGGCCTGGTTCCGGTGCCTGTGATCGGGCTGCCGACATCCGCGGGATACGGACTGGGCGGAGGCGGCGTCGCCGCGCTGCTGGCTATGCTGCAAAGCTGCTGCCCCGGGATGGTCGTTGTCAATATCGACAACGGCGTCGGGGCCGGAGCCACGGCCGCGCTGATCGCCAACCGGTGCGCGGCCGGAGCTTGAGAAGGTACTCGAGCAACCCGACATCCAAAGTCCAATACCGGGTTTAGGTCCTGACCGGGCACACCGATACTACAAACAAGCCGGCAAACTTCCTTGCTTTCCCATGATATCGCTAACTTTTGCCAACGTCATCCGAGAGAATCATGAAGAGACGATTCAGCGCTGGCTCAAATCCATCCAGGGGCTGGTAGCGGAAGACTACCAGCAGGTGCTGGAGACGCCGATGGGCAGGGCTGTGGCGACAACGCTGCTGGGACTTGTCATGGAGCTGCTGAGTGCGGAAGAATATCAGCGCGCCGAGATTCTACACAGAGTCCGCGACGCCGCCAATGATGACGCTTTTCGCCGCACCGCCGTTGGTTTTTACCTGCCGGACCTGATCACGGATGCCATGCTTTTTCGGCAGGCGCTCGAGGAGACGCTCTTCAATCATGTAAATCCGGCATCGGCCGAAGAGTTTGCCGGTTTCCGCGACGCGTTTATGGCGCTTAACAAGCTCGGCGACGCCATGATCTCAGGCAAGGTGTCCGGTTACTTCACCTACCGCGATTTCCGGGACGAAAATGAGGAAGACTCCCGGCCGGTTTGACCAAAGGGCCACCAGCTTCTGTCCCTAGAAAAGGGTAAGACCCCCCTCAGACCAGACGCCCATTTGCCGAAATTTTTCCAGCCTCTGCCGCTTGCGGGCCTGCGGATGCATCGCTTCCAGCTCGCGCAGGTTATCTTCCAGCGCCTGCTTGATTATCGACGACGCCGCCGCGTGGTCTCGGTGTGCGCCTCCGCGCGGCTCGGGAAGGACCGCGTCCACAGCTCCGAGCTCGCTTAGATTCGCCGACGTCAGCCTGAGCGTCTGGGCGGCCAGATGCGCCTCTTCCGCGTCCTTCCACAGGATGGCCGCGCATGACTCCGGGGAAATTACGGAATAAATCGCGTTCTCCAGCATTATCACCCGGTCCGCGAGAGCGAGGGCAAGAGCCCCGCCGCTACCTCCCTCTCCAATAATCACAGCGACGGTCGGAACGTCAAGGCGCGCCATGCAAAGCAGGCTCTGGGAGATCGCCGCTGCCTGCCCGCGCTCCTCCGCGGCGACGCCGGGATAAGCGCCCGCGGTGTCAATCAGGGTGAGAACAGGGATGCCGAATTTGTTCGCCAGATTCATCAGCCGCTGTGCCTTGCGGTAACCCTCCGGCCGTGGCATGCCGAAGTTCCGGCGCGTACGCGCGGCCAGATCGCGCCCCTTCTGGTGGCCGATGACCATGATCGTCCTTCCCATATAAGCCGCCAGGCCGCCGACGATCGCCGGGTCATCGGCAAAACATCTGTCCCCGCGCAGCTCGATAAACCCAGGGAACATGTGATGGATGTAATCGAGCGTGTAAGGGCGCTCCGGGTGGCGGGCCAATTCAACCCTGTCCCAGACAGCCTTGTCAAGCCGCCGGTCATGGTTCAGCTCAATCAGCCTATGACTGATTTTGGCTATCTCATCTCTTAGATGAACGCCGGGAAGGGTTGGCAAGCGCTTTAATTCTGTCAAGCGCTTCCGCAAACGCCCCTCTTCGTCCTGGACTGCTTTTTTCTTCTTCCCAAAGGGGCTCAATGGCACAGGCGACACCCCCTTCCAGCATTCCCAGAACCTGCACCAGCCTGTCCTTAAGCTCCGGGCGTGGCACGATCATGTCGATCTGGCCGTGGTCCAGATTCTTCTCGGCGCGTCCGAAATCCGCCGGCAGCTTTTCCTTGATTGTCTGCTCGATCACGCGGGGTCCGGAGAAACAAAGCAGTGACCTGGGCTCGGCGATGACCACATCGGCGAGCGTGGCAAAGCTTGCCATCACACCGCCTGTGGTCGGATCGGTAAGGACGGAGACAAATGGCACCGCCGCCTCGCCCAGTATTTCGACCGCGCAGGTTGTCTTTGCCATCTGCAGCAGAGAGATAATTCCCTCCTGCATGCGGGCGCCGCCGGATGCGCAAACAACCACGAGAGGGTACCTGGTCTCGATAGCGGTATCAACTGCGCGCCAGAATTTTTCGCCCACGACGCTGCCCATGCTTCCTCCCATGAAGCCAAAATCCATCACCGCCAGCACTGTATCCATTTTGTGAATACGGCAGGTTCCTGCGATCATCGCTTCCGGCAGGCCTGTGTCGTATTCCGCTTCCTCAAGCCGGTCCGGATAGGGTCTGAGATCGAAGAAGTGCAACGGATCGGCCGAGCGAAGGCTGGCGGCGATCTCGTTCCAGGTTCCCCTGTCCGCCAGCTGGGCAACACGCTCGGCAGCGCTTATGCGGAAGTGATAATTGCAATGAGGACAGACCTTGTAGTTGGCTTCCAGCTCCTCCGTGCTCAGGAGCTGCTTACAGGCAGGGCAGCTTTCTGCCCCCCTGAAGCCTGTGTCGCCGTTTCGGCGGCTTATGTCTATCGAGACTTTCTGCGCCAAGGCTGCCTCGCATCATGGTGCCTGGAAGACCAGGGTGACATTATGGCCGCCAAAGCCAAAGGAGTTAGAAGCGGCGACCCGCACTTTCTGCTCGCGCGCCCGGTTGGGCACATAGTCAAGGTCGCATTCCGGATCCGGGTTTTCCAGATTGATGGTGGGAGGAATAATATCATTCTCGATTGCCAGGATACAGGCCGCCGCCTCCAACGCACCGGAAGCTCCGAGGCAGTGGCCCATCATTGATTTGGTGGAGCTGACCGCGATCTCGCGGGCGTGTTCGCCCAGGGCGATCTTGATGCTCTTAGTCTCAATGGTGTCTCCCGGCGGGGTCGAAGTCCCGTGCGCGTTAATGTAGCCGACATCTTCCGGCCTGAGTCCTGCCTCCCTCAACGCCGCCAGAAGGGCCCGGGCCTGATTTTCGCCGCTTGGCTCGGGGTTTGTAATGTGGAAAGCGTCGCCGCTCATGCCATAACCGGAAATTTCCGCCCAGATACGGGCCCCCCGGGAAAGCGCCCGCGCCCGCTCTTCCAAAATCAGGATTGCCGACCCCTCGCCCATGACGAAGCCGTCGCGCTCAAGATCAAACGGACGGCTGGCCCGCTCCGGCTCGCCGTTGCGCATCGATAGCGCCCCCATCTGGGAAAATGCGGCGATGCTTACCGGGCTGATTGAAGCCTCGCTGCCACCGGCAAGCATGACATCGGCCGCCCCCCGCTTGATAATCTCAAAGGCGTCACCGATCGCGTTAGCCGCCGCGGAGCATGCTGTACAAGTGGTGCTTACCGGCCCCCTTGCTCCGAGGTGGATCGAGACCTGGGCGGAGGCCATGTTCGCTATCTCCATCGGGATGAAAAAAGGGCTGATCCGGTCCGGTCCCTTTTCCAGCAGGACGCCGGTTTCTTTCTCAAAGGTCTTGACGCCGCCGATGCCGCTGGCGACCAGGACACCGATATTCTCGGCGTCGGCCGCCACGTCGAGGCCGGCATGTTCCGCCGCCATTGCCGCCGCCACTACCGAGAGCTGGGCGAACCGGTCCATCCGCCGGGAGCTTTTCCGGTCGATGAAATCAGTCGGTTCAAAGCCTTTGACTTCACCGGCGATGCGCACCTTGTAGCCGCTTGTGTCAAACTGGGTGATCGGGCCGATTCCGGACCGGCCGGCGGCGAGCGCGCTCCAGTACTCCTCCACTCCTGTCCCCAAGGGGGAGATTATCCCCATGCCGGTGACTACGACGCGGCGGCTCATATTCCTAACCCTCCGTCAACCGGAATGACGGCGCCGGTAATGTAGCCGGCCGCCGGGGACGCCAGGAATGCGATCACTCCGGCAATTTCATCTGGCGCCGCCAGCCGTCCCAGCGGCGTATTTTTACGGATCTGTTCTTTCCTCTCTTCCGGCAAAGCCGCGGTCATGTCAGTTTCCACGTATCCGGGGGCCACAGCATTTACCCTGACGCCGCGCGGTCCCAGCTCGCGCGCCATCGATTTGGTGAGGCCGATAAGCCCTGCCTTGGCGGACGCATAGTTTGCCTGGCCGGCGTTGCCCCGGCGGCCGATGACACTGGACACGTTGATAATAACGCCGAACCGCGCTTTCATCATCTGGCGGGAGACAGCCTTGCTGCACAAAAACGCTCCCCGGAGGCTGGCCGCGATGACGGCGTCGAAATCATCGGCGCTCATCCGCGCCAACAGCCCGTCCCGGGTGACGCCAGCGTTATTAACCAGGATGGAAACGGGACCAAGCTCTTCCTCAACCCGCCTGATCATCGCGCCGACCTGGTCCGGATCGGCGACATCCGCCTGCACCGGAATCGCCCGGTTCCCATCTTGAACGAGGGTGCGGGCCATCTCTGCCGCCGCTTCGCCGCTACCAAGATAATTAACCGCCACGGCGGCGCCGGCGCCGGCGAGAGATGCCGCCGTCGCCCGGCCGATTCCGCGCGAAGCGCCGGTCACCAGGGCCACCTGTCCATCCAGGCTGGCGCCGTTATTCATTTTTTAACTTCCCTTCCGACAATATCTCCATTGCTTTATCCAGGCTCTTCGGGTCGGAAGCATTGACCGCGGTCACGCTCTTGTCTATCCTGTGGATGAGCCCGCACAGCACCTTTCCGTTTCCCACTTCGAGAAACCTGTCAAAGCCGTCGGCAACCAGCGCTTGTACTGCCTGGCGCCAGCGAACCGGCGACACGATCTGCCCCGCGAGCAATCCGGCCATTCCTTTCACCGGCTCGTTCCGGCAGCTTATGGATGAGAAAAAGCCCGGCGCGGCCGCACTGAAATTAACCGCCGCCAGGCGCTGCTCCATTTCTTCTGCTGCGGACTGCATCAGCGGCGTATGAAACGCGCCGCTGACCGGCAGCTTCACGACTTTGCGGGCGCCGGCATCCCTGGCCTTATCCATAGCCTGCCGCACCGCCTCGGCCTCGCCGCTGATTACCAGCTGTCCGGGGCAGTTATAGTTTACGGGCCAGACCGCGCCCGATCCGCCGCAAATCCTTTCCACTTCTTCATCCGCAAGACCCAGGACGGCGGCCATGGATCCGGGCCGCCTGGCGGCCGCGGCGGCCATGGCGCTGCCCCGGCGCGATACCAGCTCCAGGCCTTCTTCAAAACTTATGACCCCGGCCGCGGCCAGAGCGCTGTATTCACCCAGGCTGTGGCCCAGGACAGCCTCTCCGGAAACTCCCCGCTCCGCGAGCACCGCCGCCACGGCGGCGCTGTTAACATATAGCACCACCTGAGCGAATTCAGTCTGGCTGAGCCGCTCTCCGGGTCCGCGGAAGGAAAGGTCCGCAACATCCCAGCCGACGACGCCAGCAGCGCGCCGGTAGAGGCTGGCGGCAGCCGCAAACGCAGCCGAGAGCTCCGCGCCCATGCCAACAGTCTGGGAGCCCTGGCCAGGAAAGACCAGCGCCAGCTTACCCATTGGCGGCTTTCACCGGCTTAACACCATTCGCGACGGCAGGCCCCTGGCCACAGCTTCGGCTTCGGCGATGATCTCGGCAATAATTTCCGCCGCCGGCTGCGCTTTTTCCACGAGGGCCACACACTGTCCCGCCATCATGGATCCGTCTCTGACGTTGCCCTCACACATTGCCTCGCGCAGCTTTCCGAGGCCGAGGTTCTCCACATCCATGGCGGTGCACTTGCCCGCCATGTATTTCTTTTCCCACTCGCTGTAAGAGTTTGCCAGCTTGTTCTTGATCGTTCGGACCGGGTAACCGATGCTCCGAGCCGTTACTACCGTGGCCCGGTCCCCGGCTCTGAGAAACTTTTCCTTGACGGCGGCGTGAACGGTGCATTCTTCCGCGACAACAAAGCGCGTCCCGAGCTGAACGCCTTCGGCGCCTAAAGCGAAGACGGCCGCGATGGCGCCGCCGCTGGCGATTCCACCCGCCGCAATCACAGGAATATCCACCATCCGGGAAATCAAAGGCGTCAGCACCATCGTCGTCGTCTCTCCGATATGGCCGCCGGATTCGGTCCCTTCCGCGATCACGGCGTCCGCCCCGTGCTGTTCGGCTCGGCGGGCAATCGCCGCGGCCGCCACAACGGGCAACACCTTGATCCCCCGCGACTTGAGCTCGCGGATGACGGCTGTGCTTTGCACCGCCCCCAGGGTAACAACCGGCGGCGCTTCGGCCATGACGACCTCCAGCTGCCGCTCGAACTCCGGGTTAATCATGATCAGATTGACCCCGAAGGGGCGGCTCGTCAGATCACGCGTCTTGCGGATCTCTTCCTTGAGCAGTGCGGCCGGCATGGCGCCGGCGCCGATGATGCCGAGACCGCCGCCGTTGGAAACTGCCGAAGCCAGGCTGGCGTCACTGACCCAGGTCATGCCTCCCTGAAGGATGGGATGATCGATATCCAGGATGTCACAGACTCTGTTTGGCATAACTCAGTTCAAAGTTTAAAAACATAGTGATTATTTGTAACTTGTCAAATGATCCGCCATCTTCCATCTGCCTTCTACCACCGGGCCAGGCATGAGCCCCACGACAAGCCGCCGCCGAACCCAACCATCAGCACCAGATCTCCGCGCCTCAGCCGCCCCCCCGTTGCCGCCTCGTCCAGGCAAAGCGGGATCGAGGCGCAGGAAGTGTTGCCGTAGCGCTCCAGGTTGGAAAAGACCTTTTCGGGGGGAATGCCCAGCCGGCGCGCCGCCGAGTCAATGATCCTGATGTTGGCCTGGTGGGGGACAAACAGATCGACATCCTCCACCCGGCGCCCGTGATCCTGCAGCACTTGCCGCGCCGAAGATACGATAATCCGGGAAGCAAACTTGTATACTTCGCGGCCGTTCATCTGTATAAAATGCATATGCTCAGCCACCGTCGTCTCTGTGGCGGGCAGGCGCGAGCCCCCGGCAGGGATGCTTAGCTGGTCCACACCGGCAGGATCGTTTCCCAGTGAAAAGCCGATGATTCCCTCCTCTCCCTCGCCGGCAGGCTCCAGCAGAACCGCGCCGGCGCCGTCGCCAAATAACACAGCGGTGCGGCGATCAGTCCAGTCTACCATTTTGGACGCTACGTCGGCACCTATAACCAGCACCCTTCCTGCCTGCTCCGATGCAATATAAGCGGCGCCAACCGATAGCGCATAAATGAAACCGGTACAAGCGGCGGACAGGTCGAAGACGGGCGCCCGGCCCGCTCCGATGGCTGCCGAAATATAGGATGCCGTAGGTGGAAACAGCGCGTCCGGCGACAGGCTAGCGACAATGATCAGATCCACCTCGCCAGCCCCAACACCGGCGGCATCGAGCGCCCGGCGGGCGGCTGCGGCGCCGAGGTCAGAGGCGGCTTCTTTGCCGGCAATATGCCGCTCACGGATGCCCGTGCGGGTAGCGATCCATTCGTCGGAGGTGTCCAGCGTCATGGAGAGCTCATCATTCGTGACGATTCTTTCAGGCACGAAGGTGCCCACAGCTGTGATTTTGGCTCGGCGAAGACTCATGGTCGTGAATTTATCGGGTTGCGCTCAGGCTTTCCTGCCGGTTACGGCGAAGGTCAGTTCGGCGCGGCAGGCAAGCTCGTCGTCTACAAACGCACTGGCTTCGGCGCGGCCCACAGGCCCGCGAATTCTGGTCATCTCCACTTCGAGCCGCAGGGTATCTCCGGGAATGACCTGGCGCTTGAAACGGGCCCCGTCGATGCCGGCGAACAGGACCAGCTTGCCCCGATTCTCCGGCAGGGAAAGTGCGGCGACCGCTCCCGCCTGCGCCAGCGCTTCCACGATCAGGACGCCCGGCATGATCGGCTGGCCGGGAAAGTGTCCCTGGAAATGCGGCTCATCGGCGCGCACGTTCTTGACCGCGATTACGCTCTTTCCCGGCTCGAGATGCGTTACCTCGTCCAGCAACAGAAACGGCTCGCGGTGCGGAATTATCTGCTTGATTTGTTCTTGTGAAAGCTTCATAAACCGGATCTTGGATATTGGGATTCGGATCAGAAATTTACTGCGCTTCTTAAGTCCAAAATCCGAGATCCAGGGTTTCAGGGTCCGGGTTTTGGAGCTTACAAGAAGATTATCACAAAGGCAACACGTGTGGGTTCGCGCTATTTTACGGAGTCTGAGCAGCGAGACGGCGCTCCGTGGGACTACCGACCGCTAGGCGCACGGGCTAGGAAAAACCAAGCGTGACAACGTGCCGCGGGCGTTGAAGACCGCTTGCCCCCGGGCAGGGCTATTCGGCTTCTATTTCTTCTTCCTGCGTGCCGGTCTGGCTCGCGACGACGCGGGCCACGGCGCTGACATGGTCTCCCTCGCGCAGATTCATCACGCGAACTCCCTGTGTGGCGCGGCCCATGACGGAAACGTCTTTTACCGGGATGCGGATGACTGTGCCAAAACTGGAGATGAGCACCAGTTCGTGGTTGTCGCGCACGGCCCGGGCGGCGATCAGTGAACCCTTGCCCTCGGCGGGCTTAATCGTCTTGACGCCGATGCCGCCCCGGTTGTGCCGCGGGTACTCGCTGATATGCGTGCGCTTGCCGTAGCCGCCGTCAGTGACTACGAACAGGTCGGCATCATCCTGGGCCACAATCATGGAAAGGAGGCGGTCGTCCTTTCGCAGCTTCATGCCCTTGACGCCACTGGTGGCCCGGCCAGTCGGCCGTACCTGGCTCTCATTGAAGCGGATCGCCTGTCCTCCCTCGCTCACAAGCAGGATATCATCGCTGCCTTTGGACAGCCGCACCCCGATTAACTGGTCGCCCTCCCGGATGTTGATGGCGATGATGCCATCAGCCTTGAGCACAGTGTTGTATTCCTTAAACGCGGTTTTTTTGATCATGCCGCTGCGGGTCGCCATCAGCAGGTACTCAGCGTCAGTGTAATCTCGGGTAGCGATAACGGCCCTGATTCTCTCGTCGCTTCTGAGGGGCAGCAGGTTGACCACGGCGCGGCCCTTGGAGGCGCGGCTACCGAGGGGAATCTCGTGCACCTTGAGGCGGTAAACCTTGCCAACACTGGTAAAGAAAAGCAGGTAGTGATGGGTAGTAGTGATAAACAGGTGCTCTAGGAAGTCTTCTTCCTTGACATCCATGCCCATGACGCCGACGCCGCCGCGGCGCTGCTTGCGATAGGTGTTCAAAGGCAGCCGCTTGATGTAGCCGGCATGCGTAATCGAGATTACCATCTCTTCCTCGGCGATCAGGTCTTCGATCTCGAAGCCGCTCTCGTCGGGAGCAATCTGCGTCCGGCGCTCATCGCCATACATCCGTTTCAGCTCAAGCAACTCTTCCTTGATCAGTTTGTAAACCTCTGCCTCGTCGGCCAGGATTCCCTTCAGCCAGGCGATTCGCTCCACAAGGTCTTTATGCTCGGATTTGATCTTGTCCCGCTCCAGGCCCGTCAACCGCTGGAGGCGCAAATCGAGGATGGCCTGAGCCTGGACCTCGGTGAGCTTGAACTTCTTTATCAGGCCCGAGCGCGCCGTCTCCGCGTCGCGGGCGGCACGGATCAGTTTAACAACCGCATCGAGATTTGACAGGGCGGTAAGCAGCCCCTCCAGAATATGCGCTCGTTTTTGCGCCTTTTCCAGCTCAAAACGCGTTCGCCTGACGACGACTTCGCGCTGATGCGCGATATACGCTCTCAACATCTCGCGCAGCGACATGTAACGCGGCACGCCGCCCAACAGCGCCAGGTTGATGATGCCGAAAGTGCTTTGCATCGCCGTGTGCTTGTAAAGCTTGTTTAGAACAACCTTGGAGATCGCCTCACGCTTTAGCTCTACCACAACCCGCATACCGCTCCTGTCAGACTCATCGCGCAGATCAGAGATTTCGGTGATCTTCCTCTCCCGCACCAATTCAGCGATCTTCTCAATCAGCGAGGCCTTGTTGACCTGGTAGGGCAACTCGGTGACAATGATGGCGTTGCGATTCCCCTTGATCGGCTCCGTGTGGGCCTTGGCCCGCACCTTGACCAGGCCGCGACCGCTGGTGTAGGCGTCACGGATGCCCCGGCTGCCGAGGATGATGCCGCCGGTGGGAAAGTCAGGTCCAGGAACGTGCTGCATCAGCTCGCCTACGGAAACGCCGGGATTGTCGATCATCATCACCGCGGCGTCGATCACCTCGCCAAGATTGTGCGGCGGAATATTTGTGGCCATGCCCACGGCGATGCCGCTGGAGCCGTTCACCAGCAAATTGGGAAAGCGGGACGGGAGGACCGTCGGCTCCGAGGTGCTCTCATCGAAATTAGGCACGAAGTCAACTGTGTCCTCATCAATGTCCCGCAGCATCTCCATCGCCAGCTTCGACAGGCGGGCCTCGGTGTAACGGTAGGCGGCGGGACTGTCGCCATCGACGCTGCCGAAATTGCCCTGTCCGTCGATGAGGGGGTAGCGCATGGAAAAATCCTGCACCAGGCGCACCATGGTGTCGTAGACGGCCGCGTCGCCGTGCGGATGGTACTTGCCGATGACATCGCCGACGATGCGGGCGCTTTTCTTGTATGGCTTGTTGTAGGCCAGCCCCAGCTGCTGCATGGCGTAAAGCACGCGCCGGTGCACCGGCTTGAGGCCATCGCGAACGTCTGGCAGCGCCCGGCCTACGATTACACTCATGGCATAATCGAGGTACGAAGACCTCATCTCTTCTTCGAGCTCTCTGGGCTCTATTCTTCCGTCAAGATTGGAAACAGCCATAAAATCTCAGTTCAAAGTTCAAAGTTCAAAAATGGGCTACAACTTATTCGATTGTGACAAGCCTGTCTGCGGAAAGCATTATTTTTTTCTTCTGGTTCACACGATCGGTTCGGTATCCGGATTCCGGGTTTTCAACTTGTAACCTTGAACCCGGAACCTGGCGCTAAATATCCAGGAACCTTACCTGGCGGGCGTTAGCCTCGATAAACTCCCGCCGCGGCTCCACTTTGTCGCCCATCAGCGTGGTAAAGATTTCGTCGGCGGCGGCGGCGTCCTCCAGCGACACCCTAAGCAGCGTGCGGGTATCCGGGTTCATCGTCGTCTCCCACAGCTGGTCGGGGTTCATCTCGCCCAGACCCTTGAACCGCTGCACATTCACGCCTTCCTTGGCCAGGGTGAGAACCGCGGGGCGCACAGCGTCAAAGCTCGCTGCTTCCTCATCTTTCTTTCCCATGCTGATGGTGAAGGGCGGCTCTCCCAGCAGGTCTTTCATGCTCACGTAAAGCTCGCGCATGCTGGCCAGCTCCTTGCCGGCAAGCAGCTCGGTCTTGACGCTGACAGTGTGAGTGATACCGGTGCGCTTTTCCGTGACCTTGATAACAATGCGGCCTGCCTCCTGGTCCTCTTCAATCACCTCAAGCCGGTCAAACTTTGCCACTGCGTCCTTTGACTTGATAAACTCGAGATAAGTGGTATAGCTGTTTATTTTTTTCTTTTCCAGCAGGCTTTGCGTGCTGACATAGTCGACGACGTCATCGCCGTAGAGCGCGCGCAGTTTGCTTGCCCACCCTTCATATTCCTTGTAAAGCCTTTGAAACCGCTGGTATCTGGCGTGGCTCAGCTCGACACGGCCATTGCCACCGTCATTGCCGCAAACGCTGATCCTGTCCAGCCGGTCCCTCAACAGCAGCTCTTCCAGCTGGATTTCCTTGTCGACGTAAATCTCCTGGCTGCCCTGCTTGATGCGGAACAGGGGCGGCTGGGCAATGTAGACATATCCCTGCTCGATCATCTCCTTCATATAACGGAAGAAGAAGGTGAGGATCAGCGTGCGAATATGGGCGCCGTCCACATCGGCATCGGTCATGATGATGATCTTGTGGTAGCGAGCCGAGGCGATGTCAAACTCGGTGGCGATGCCCGTGCCAAGCGCGGTAATCATCGCCTGGATCTCCTTGTTGGAAAGGATGTTGTTCAGCCTCGCTTTTTCCACGTTGATGATTTTTCCTCTTAAGGGCAGGATCGCCTGAAACGCGCGGTCGCGCGCCTGCTTGGCTGAGCCGCCGGCGCTGTCGCCCTCCACCAGGTAGATCTCCGTCGCGGCCGGATCCTTCACCGAGCAGTCGGCGAGCTTTCCGGGCAGAGCGCTGTTTTCCAGGGCGCTCTTGCGCCGGGTGAGATCGCGCGCCTTGCGCGCCGCGGCCCGGGCCCGGGCCGCGGCGGCCGCCTTGGTCACGATCTGCTTGGCCTCCGACGGGTTTTCTTCGAGAAACTCCGACATCCTGGCGCCCACGGCGCTCTCGACAAAACCGCGCATCCCGGAGTTGCCCAGCTTTGTCTTTGTCTGGCCTTCGAATTGGGGCTCGCGCAGCTTGACGGAGATAACCGCCGAAAGACCCTCCCTGATATCGTCGCCGGAAAGCGCCTCTTCCTTTTCCTTCAACAGCCCCTTGCTGCGGGCATAATCATTGACGATCCTGGTCAGGGCCGCCCGGAAGCCGGACAGGTGAGTGCCGCCCTCCTGAGTATTGATGCTGTTGGCGAAAGAGAAGATGCTTTCCACATAAGAGGAATTCCACTGGAGCGCTACCTCGACCTCGCCCTGCTTGCCCTCCTTCTCAAGGTAAACGATTGACTTGTGAATCGGATCCTTGTTGGAATTGATATGCTTGACAAAGTCCTTAATTCCGTTGTCGTAACAATACACCGCTTCCTGGCCGTCGCCTCGCTCGTCGATCAGCGAGATCTTCAAGCCTTTGGTAAGGAAAGCCATCTCACGGAGGCGCTGCGAAAGGGTGGAAAACTTGTATTCGATATCCTCAAAAATCTCCAGGTCAGCCAAGAAGGTAACCGTAGTGCCGGTGGCCTTCGTGGCCTCGCCCCTGGCGAGCGGGTTCTTGGGAGCCCCCCGTTCGTATCCCTGGGTCCAAACGAAGCCATCGCGGCTGATCTCCACCGCCAGCCATTCCGACAGCGCGTTTACTACCGACAGGCCCACCCCGTGAAGACCTCCGGAGACCTTGTAGCCCTCGCCGCCAAATTTGCCGCCGGCGTGTAACTGTGTCAAAACGATCTCCGCTGCCGGCTTCTTGTATTTCGGGTGGGGGGCCACCGGGATGCCGCGGCCGTTATCGGCAACAGAAACAGAATTGTCCGGATGGATGACAACGCTAATTTCGGTGCAGAAGCCGCCCGCCAGCGCTTCGTCGACGGAGTTGTCGACGACTTCATAGACCAGGTGGTGCAGGCCGCGCGACCCGGTCGATCCAATGTACATACTCGGGCGTTTGCGGACTGCTTCCAGCCCTTCGAGTACAGTTATGTCTTTGGCGTCGTAACTAGATTTGGGCAATAGTCTACTTTCTGTCAAAAAAATTCAGCAAGCTCATTCAAACTGCGGGGACCCCGAAAGACCGGGAAGCACTGGAAACAACCGCGATTCAGATAGAGTCTAACTTCCGGCCTCCCCCGGGGCTGAAATCTGCGGAAAAATCACTTTTTTATTATACCATATTCTTGTATTTGCTCCCAGCGACGGTCAGTAAACTTTCCCGCTATTTGCGTGATTTCCAGGAGGTGGCCGCCTGATGAACAAAGCGTATTTCCGTGATTTTCTCCGGTGGCTCCAGCCTGTTTAACCGCCGGGCGATGGCCGTGGCGGACAGTTTCAGCTCGCACGCCCATCCCCCGGAAGAACAACCAACGATCATGATGCCCTGCCGCATGTAGATTATGGATGTATTAGCGGCTATATCAGCTCCAACAACCTGCTGCCAGAGGCCTTGCAGGCCCAGCCCCGGGCTCCTCTTCCAGAGTCGTCGCCGCTCGCCGCTGACAATTGCCCCAATTTGTTTAAATTCAGACACCTGCCACTCCAGCGCCGATTGACCCGGCCTCAAGCTCCAGGACGAGGGCGCCGCTAAGCTCCTCGCGGGAAAACAATGATGAGTCAGTGGCGGTTATGATCGCCTGACCTTCGCCACCGATAGCGGCCATCAACAGCCGGCGCCGCTCCGGATCCAGCTCGCTCATGACATCGTCAAGCAGCAGCAACGGCAGCGTCAGCCCCTGGTCACGGGCCAGATTCCGGGAAGCGAGCAGCAGCGCCAGCACCGCTCCGCGCTGCTCTCCCTGCGAGCCGTACTCGCGCAGGGGTTTACCTCCCAGTAAAAACTTCAGGTCGTCGCGGTGGCTGCCAAAGCTCGACGAGAGGCGCTCCATGTCTGCCGCCCAGGCGTCCGTGATCAACCTTACCGCCTCAGCTTCCGGATCGGGAGCCGCCGCCGGCTGCTCCAGCTGAGATTGGTAGATCATCTCAAGACCCTCCTTACCGCCGGCTATCTCCTTCCAGGCCAGATCCAGATAATCCGATAGAAGTGAGCAGTACTCCCGCCGGAAGCGGTAAATTTCCAGAGCGGCCGCCGCCGTCTGCCTGTCCCAGGGAGAAATGGCAGCGATGGGTACGAACCCGGCGCGGGCCCGCCCCAGAAAACTGTTGCGCTGCGCCAGGATTTTCCGGTAACTGGCCGTGATTTCCCGGTATCGCGGGCGGTTTCTGGAAATACTCTCATCCAAGAAGCGGCGCCGGAGCGCCGGGGGTCCTTTGATCAGCTGCAGGTCGTCGGGCGAGAAACACAGCACAGCACCATGGTTCAGCCATTCGGGGCCACCGCCGGGATCGATTCTTGCCGCCGATCCCCTCGGCAGGCTGACGGAGCGGCTGAATGGAGCGCCTCCGTAGCTGCCTTCTGCCTTCAACCTCATAAAGTCTGCGTCCGCAGCCACCATCTCCCCGAGCTGCTTCGTCCGGAATGACCTGCCGCAAACCGCGTACTGCGCCGCCTCCAGCAGATTCGTTTTACCGGCTCCATTGGCGCCGGTAATTATGGTGATATTTTCACCAAATTCCAGCGAGGCGGCAACATGATTTCTGAAATTGGTCAGCTTTAGATAGTTAAGCAGCACCCTGATTCAAACCGATCAGCTCGTTAAACGCACCGGCATCACCAGGTAAAGAAAATCATCTCCGGAACCCTTGATCAGCCCCGGCCGCAGAGGACTGATAATCCGGATAAAGATATGCTCTTCATCAACACTCTCAATTCCTTCTCGCAAGTATTCTGCGTTAAAACCAATCTCCGTTTCCTCTCCGTCAAATGCGATCGCCAGCGTCTCTTGCGCCTCTCCCACCTGGGGAGTCTGCGCCGAGACATTTAGCTCTCCGGGTGAAAATTTAAGACGGAGAGGTACATTTTTCTGAGCCATAAGCCCGACTCTGCCAACAACCTCAAGTAACTCCTCCTTTTCAAATTCCACTTCATGCTTTAACTCGTCCGGCAACAGTTGCTGGTAATTGGGAAACTGTCCCTCAATCAGCCTCGAAGTCAAAAGGGTATCCCCCGCGGCAAACAGAATCTGCCCGTCGGCAGCACCAACGCTAATTTTTTCCGCACCCGATATGGTTCCCAGGCGGGCCAGCTCTTCCATGGAGGACTTGGGCACGATGACTTCTTTTTTCTGCGTCAGCGTGCTGTCTACCTTTGTTTCCCTGACGCTGAGGCGGTAGCTGTCAGTAGCCACCATCTTGACACTGTCACTGCCAAACTTGACAAGTATTCCTGTCAGCACCGGTCTGGTCTCATCACGGGAGGCTGCCCTGGCAACCGTATTGATGGTCGCCAGCAAAGGCTCTGCCTTAACCTGAAATACGTCATCTTCCGGCATGTCTACCAACCGCGGAAAGTCAGACGCCGGCAGGCAGTTGAGCTTGAAGCTGACTTGCGCGGAAGTGATCAGAGCCTGCTGCTCTTTTTCGTCAACTTCCACTCTGATGTCTCCTACCGGCATGCTTCTGATCACATCTGTGAGCAGACGTCCCGGAAGAACCGCCGACCCCGGCCCTTCCACTGTTGCCGGCAGCTTCAACCTCAGAGACAGCTCCATATTCGTGCTTGCCAGCTCCACCGGTTCGTCTCCGGCCGCAGTGAACTTGATTCCCGAAAGAACCGGTAGCGTGCTCTTGGTGGCTACTGTCTTGAGAACTATTTGCAGCTTCTCCAGCAGTATGTCTTTCGGACATATCAGTTGCATTAACCTGCCTCCAACATCAAAGAGTTATTTTAAAAAATCACATTCATAGCAGTATGGTCGCCAAAACTGGGGAAAACGCAAATTTCCCTCGAAACGGGAGGGATTTTCTCCATGCTTCCTGTGGGAAGGCCGGCGGAAAAAAAGCCCGTCCAGAGGATAACATTGATCAAACCCGTCGTGGTAAAAAAAGTGGGGAAAAATAAGGCAAATTTAAACAGGATTTCCCCGCCTTATTCACAACCTTTTTATCTACCGCGTGTTCTTCAGCTTGGAGGTAAGCTGCTGCACCCGAGTATATACTTCCCGCTCTTGTTTAATAAGCTTGGCGATCTTATTGACGGCATAAAGTACAGTTGAGTGATCGCGTCCGCCAAACTTCCTGCCGATATGCGGCAAAGAAGAATCGGTCAGTTCCCGGCACAGGTACATAGCGATCTGACGGGGATAGACAATGCTCTGGCTTCGCTTGTCGCCCTTGAGATCACTCATGGAGATGCCGAAAGTGCGGCAGATTTCATTCTGGATCATGTCGATGGTGATTCTTGTTTCCATGTTTGCCGGCAGCAGATTTTTCAGTGCTTCCTTGGCTAGCGGCAAGGAAATCTCCGTGCGCGTCAGGGAGGCAAGCGCGACGACGCGGATCAAAGCTCCTTCGAGCTCGCGAATGTTTGAGGGAACACCACCTGCGATAAAACCTAGCACTTCATCAACAGACGTTTCCGGGATGACAATTCCGTCTGCTTTCACCTTCTTTTTCAGGATGGCGATACGGGTCTCGATATCGGGAGGTTGAATATCAGTAATCAACCCCGATTCAAAACGGCTGCGAAGCCTCTCCTCAAGGGTGGCGATCTCCTTGGGAGGCCGGTCGCTGGCAATGGCAATCTGGTTGCCGGCCTCGTATAAAGTATTGAAAGTATGAAAAAATTCTTCCTGCGTTCCTTCCTTATCTTCCAGAAACTGGATGTCGTCAATGAGAAGGATGTCGTTGTTACGGTACTTGCGCTTGAAGCTCTCCATCTTCTTGTCCATGACCGAGTTGATAAAATCATTGGTAAACATTTCCGTCGTCATGTACTTGACTGACATCTCAGGGTTGTTAGTAGCGGCATAGTGGCCGATCGCCTGCAGTAGATGCGTCTTGCCTAAGCCAACGCCGCCGTAGATGAACAAGGGATTGTAGGCACGCGCGGGCGCTTCGGCAACTGCGAGCGCGGCTGCATGAGAGAAACGGTTGCTGGACCCGATGACAAAACTGTCAAAAGTATATTTTGGATTAAGTTCTTTGAGAATCGCCGGCTCGGAGACGGGGGGGAGGGGAATGGGAGCCGCCGGCTCTCTGGGATTGTCGGCGCGAGGCGGGACTACCACCAGCCGCACCGGCATTTCCTCGCCCAGGACCTCCTGCAGAGAATCTTCAATTAGAGGCATGAACCGGCTTTCAATGCGGCTTTTGGTAAAGTCATTCGGCACCGAGAGGAGAAACGTATTTTCCTCCATCCCGGCCGCATCGGCTCTTTCAAACCAGATCTCGTAGGCAGAGGTGCTGAGCGTCTCGCGGATTGATTCCTTGGCGCGGCGCCAGATGGTTTGTGGTTGTTCCATCAAGGGCTCCTGTTTTTATGTGTTATCAGAAAAAAGCTCCCTAGCGGTGCACGGGGCGTGGGCATCAGTCACCGATGTCCTTAATATCCACAACTAGGAAGAAGCGCCGCTGGAGGATGTGGGCGAAATTTTACAAGCCGACGCAGAAGAAAACAAGATGGAAGAAGAGGGGTCCACCAGGGAAGTTATCCACAGTCTCTGTGGAAAATTCTGGTGGGAAATATTCGCAAAAAGCGGCGAAAAAGGAACCATGAAAGAATGTGAAAAATACGTTTATTTGCAGGAAGAAAAACTAATTTATCAATTTATCCACAGGTGTTGAAAGTCTGTGGAGAAAAAAATGCCGCTGCCGGCCCGGTATCCAGAATTGACGACGGATTTCCGCAGGGAAAAGGAATTTTAATGTCCGGCTAGAAGAAATAGCGGCAGGAGTGTCCTCCAGGCGGAATTCCGCGCTAACCGGGAGAGTCACGTGACGACAATTTTAGTCTTTGCCAATCAAAAGGGCGGGGTTGCCAAGACCACCTCGACCCTGAATACTGGTGTTGCCCTGCGGGAGATGAATCACAAGGTTTTGGCGGTGGACCTGGATCCCCAGGGAAATCTCTCCATGAGTCAGGGAATCGATCCGGATTCGTTGACAAATAGCATGTACAACGTGCTCATCCAGCGCGAATCGATCGACGGTATAATTCAGAGGCGAGAAATTGAGGTGGCGCCTGCGAGTATTGATCTTGCCGGCGCGGAGCTGGCTCTCTCGAGCGCAATCGGCCGCGAACGGGCCCTTGAGAAGGCGTTGATGGAAGTAAAGCACCGCTACGATTTCATCCTGATTGACACGCCGCCGTCCTTGGGACTTTTAACCATCAATGCTTTTACCGCGGCCGACGGCGTCATCGTGCCGGTGCAGTGCGAGTATCTTTCTCTCAGAGGGCTGGCACAGCTGGAGAAAACACTGGAGATGATTCGGGAGAACCTCAACCCGCACGTCGAGATCAAAGGCATCTTGCCGACCATGTTCGATGCGCGGACCGTCCACGGCCGCGAGGCGATTGAGATCCTCCGGGACAGCTTCGGCGGCCTCGTCTTTAATACCGTGGTGAGAAAAACAATAAAGTTTGCGGAAGCTCCGGTTCAAGGCCGTTCAATCCTGTCATACGAGCCGGAGGGGAAAGCCGCGGAGACCTACCGTACCCTGGCAAAGGAGTTGCTAAATGGGAACACGAGCCAGCATGAGGAAAGGCGTTTTAGCGAGCCTCTTCCAGTCCACGGAGCATATATCTGAAGATTTAAGCATCGAGGAAAAAAGGCCGGCGCCGCGGGAAACCACATCTCCACGGCGGGAAGAAGCTTACATTGCGGCCATCAAGGTAGTCGGAGTCGGCGGTGGGGGAACCAATGCTGTCAACAGGATGGTGCGCGCCGGCATCAGGGGCGTGGAGTTTGTAGCTGTCAATACTGACGCTCAGTCGCTGGCAATGTGCGAGGCCGACGTGAAGATACACGTCGGTGGCGAACTGACTCGCGGCCTGGGCGGGGGCGCCGACCCCAAAGTGGGCATCGAGGCGATGGAGCGCAGCCGCGATGAAGTCAAACAGGTGCTCCGCGGCGCGGATCTCGTTTTCGTCACCGCCGGTGAAGGGGGCGGCACCGGCACCGGGGCGGCGCCGGTAATTGCCGCGGCGGCCCGCGAGAGCGGCGCGCTGACGGTCGGAATCGTCACCCGGCCGTTCAGTTTTGAAGGAACCAGGCGCAACATCCAGGCGGAAGAGGGAATCCGCCGCCTGCGCGAAGCCTCTGACACCGTAATTATTGTTCCCAACGACAGGCTGCTCCAGGTGGTTGAGCCGGGCACCAGCCTGCTGGACGCCTTTGCCGTGGCGGACGACGTGCTCCGGCAGGGCGTGCAGAGCATCTGCGACCTTATCAATCTTCCGGGACTTATCAACCTTGATTTTGCCGACGTCCGCACGATCATGCGCGGCGCCGGCAGCGCCCTGATGGGGATCGGCACAGCCGGCGGCGAGAACCGCGCCGTCGAGGCTGCCCGGCAGGCAATCGGGTCGCCGCTTCTGGAGACCTCGATCGAGGGAGCGAGGGGTATTCTGTTAAATGTGAAGGGAAGCGGCGACTGTGCCCTTTACGAAGCCAACGAGGCCGCCCAGGTTGTGGCGGAGGCCGCCACCGAGGACGCCAACATCATCTTTGGCACAGTGGTTGACGAAAGCATGGGCGACATGATCCAGGTCACCGTCATCGCCACGGGATTTGATCGGGCACAGCCGGGCGAGAGGGAGCAGAGGGACGTATTCGAGATGCCCCATTTTCTCAACGGCTAGAGCAAATTCGCGAAAAACGACAACGCTCAAGCAGGGTAGCCTGCTCTCAGCGCGACGCCGGGCTCCTCGTCACACCAGGTATGCCAGCCCGCGGCGCGTTTTCCACAGGAAGTACTTTTCCAGCATCTGTTTGCCAAGGTCAGCCACCGGGATGGGAATCATCAGCGCAAGCTGCCGCGGCTTCAGCAGGTGGTTGGACAGGATGACCACCTCCTTGTGGCCGGCGTCCAGGACGCACAGGCCAGGAATCTTGCCCCAGGGTTTAACCTTGAGCTCGCCGGCCTTGCCGCTTACCAGGCTGACGATGTTGCTCGCTGCGATCTTGGCGCTCTTCTCGGAGGGAAAGCCGGTCTTGGGCATGCCCATCGGCACCGGTGTCGGCAAGCCCGCCACCGCCACGGCCAGGCCGGCCGCAAAGATGTTGCCGTACTTTTTGTGACGGAAACTGACGTCGACCGGGATGAAACCCTTTTCGTCGCCCAGATCGCCGGAGGACTTAACAAACCCGGCGCCGTTGAACGGGGGCACGATCATCGAGTATTTAAAAGGAAGGCGGCGACCATCCTTGAGCATAACCGTGTCCCCCGTAATCGTCTCAATCTCCGAGTTGGCGACATAGTTGATGTTGAACCTCTTCATGAATGTCTTCAGCATTGCCTCGCCGCCGGCCATGCCGCCGATGCCAAAGTGACCCAGAAACGGCTCGGGGGTGATCCAGGTGATGTCAACCTTGTCGCGGATTCCTCCCTTGCGCGCCGCGTATTCCAGGTTGAAAAGGAACTCATAGCCGGCGCCAATGCAACTGGCCCCCTGGCTGGCGCCGACGACCACCGGACCTGGGTCCTGGACCAGCTTTTCCCAGCCGCGTCGCGCCTCTTCCGCATGCCCCGGCGTGCAGATGGAGTAAGTGTTTCCGTCTGGCCCCAACCCTTCGATGAGGTCAAAGCGGAGGCTGACCCCGGAAGCAACCAGCAGGTAGTCGTAAGTGATTTCGCCTTCGCGAGTGTAAATTGTGTTGCTATCCGGGTCTACCCGTGTTACCTCGTCATGAACGAACTCGACGCTGGCTTTTTCCAGAACCGGCTTCAGGGGGACGGTTATGTCCTTGACTTCGCGCCAGCCGAACGGGACCCAGATGAGAGAGGGAATGTAAACAAAGTTGGCTGACCGTGAGATGAGCACCACATCGTGCTCCGGACCCAGCTTGCGCCGGGCCTCCAGGGCGCCGGTGATCCCGGCAAAGTTTCCTCCAATTACGGCAATTTTCGCCATCGTCTTTCACTCGACCGCAAGGCGAATCTCCTTTTAAAAATGTTTTCACAAAGTCCGCAGAGCCTTGACCCCTTGGTAAGAAACGCGGCCGCAAGGGCCGCGCATCAGGGAATTCAGTGCCTTGCTGTTGGGGCTGAATCTAACTGCGTGCTGTCATCATTAAGACGATTCGCAAACGGGGAGGGTTCGAAAAATCGAAAACCCTAAGGGTTTAATGGGCCCGCGTGGAGACCCGGCCGGAGTCATTCCGAGGGGCGTCAGGGAAGCTCGACAACCACGCAGGTCATCGTCTGTGTCACCCCTTCAATTGACTGGATCTGGGAAACAACCTTGTTGCCCAGTTCGCTGATATCCAGACCCTCGATGTGAACGATGATGTCGTATGCTCCCGTGACCGCTTCGGCGCTCTTCACGCCGGGAATTTCCCGCATCTGGTGACGGGCGTCACCGGTCCGCCCCGGAGCGGCATTGACAAGCACGTATGCGGCTGCCATTTTGACCCCTCCTTTCTCGAATTCATGGTTCGCCTACAGATAGCTCGGCCAAGAAAATATTTCCATAAAGTTCGGGGACGAAACTTTAGCCGCCGCAAGACCAATGACGTTAAAAAGAAAATAATGAGCAGGAGCGTGCTGCCCTTGGGTGCCGTCCCGGGTGTTCAGGCAGACTGGTTGAAGTCTTCGGGCGCGACGTTGTTGAGAAATTCGCGGAATTTTTCTACGACCTCATCCACAATTTCCTCCGAGTCTTCAACCTCGTGGTCAAACTCGATGGCGTTCTCTTCGATGAGCTGCTCCGAAGCAAAAATGGGGGCATTGGTTCTGACCGCCAGCGCCAGAGCATCGCTGGGGCGTGAATCGACATCGACATCGCCGCCGGCAAGCCGCAACGTCAAAAGGGCGTAAAACGTGTTTTCCCGCAACTCGGTGACGGTTACCCTGAGAACTTCAGCATCCAGGTTGGAGATGATGGCGGTCATTAAATCGTGGGTCATCGGCCGCGGCAACTCGGTTCCCTGTAGCTTCATCAAGATGGCCGCTGCTTCTTGATGGCCGATCCAGATCGGGAGGAACTTATTGGCATCAGTTGTTTTGAGCAGAATGATCGGCTGTTTTCCGATCACATCAAAGCTGATACCGTAAAGAATCATTTCTATCATGGCGCTAACCCTAGTATTTCATTATAGTGCAGAGCCCGAATCCATGCCAGACCATTATAATTAATTTCCCGTTTCTCGCATTAATGAAGCCAAGAATCTGTCTCAGCGAGCATATTCTGCTGGAACACGATTGGAGGAGGGGCCAAGGGCAAGTTGTTGCAAGTTTATTTGCCAGCGTCCGCCGGCAGTATGCTAAACTACAGACTGCCGTAGTGCGCCTGCGCTTTTAAGCGAATGGATTTACGCTGCGGTATTTGTGTCCGGCATTCAGCACCCAGCGAACGTTTAGGGCGTATAGCTCAGTTGGTTAGAGCGCATCTCTGATAAGGATGA
>JACWAM010000119.1 GCA_014874265.1 Thermoleophilia bacterium
ATCGTCGGCTATCTCGGTAAACTCGCAGCCGAGTGACTTGGGTCCGCCCATCTCCACCCAGTACTCGCCGCGGCGGATGCGCTCGCCCTCGAAAGCGGGGCTGTAGGAAACCGGCACCGGCACCTCGGTGACCACGACCTTGAGGCCGCGCACCTCAATGGCGCGGGCAACGATGTCCTCGCAGGCGACGTTGCTGACGACGTGCTCGTAGGTGCAGACGCCGGTCGGCAGGATCTCAGGGATGTCACTGGTGGCGATCGTCGGGAAGCCGTACGAGATGGCGCCCGCCGCCGCCGCGTATTTCTTGTCGGTCACATGCCCGAAGGCAAGCACGAACGCGAAGATGCGGTCCTTGTTGTACTTGAGCACGTTGCGGTAGTCGCCGGCGGCGACGCCGCCAAAAGCCAGCGCGGCGCGCGTGGCAAAGCCCATCGACCAGATGTGCCCGGAGATGTAAGGGCTAAACGGCACCAGGCGGGTGTTCCACCCCAGCTCCACGCCACCCTCCACCAACTGATCCGCGAAGCTGACGCCGTTATCCTTGCCGGCGATAAAGACATAAAGCATTTTTTCCTTGAGCTGCTGGGCGATCTGGACCGCGGTCTCCACATCCGGAGCGGCGCCGGTGATGGCGGCGAAACCGGGAGCGGTGCCGTCGACGAACTCGACGCCGCGCTCGCGCATGATGACGTCGTCGGCGGCGCCCAGCCACATATTGTCGTCCGTGGGCGTGTCGGTAGCGGTGTAGAAGCCGGGTTCGAGGATGTACCGGAGCGACTCGATGATCTCACAGGCAAACAGCGTGGCGACTCCGGCATCCAGCGCCGTGCCCAGATATGGAGTCCACAGGCGCTCGGCCGGACCCTCCGGCAGCAACTCCCGCGCGTTATTTAGCACCTGCTCGACGTCCTTGACCTTCTCCACCCTGATGCCGGTGAGGCCATAGATGACCGGCAGATAGTAGCCGGTGTTCGGCAGCTCCAGGGCCGCCTCGGCGCCGGCCGTGTCCATTGCCCGCTCAAAGGCCTCCTCGGCCTCGGAAACAAACTGATGGGCGCCGGCGATTACCGATGATGCAATTATTTTGCTCAATTTTTCCTCCTACAGCTCTCGCCTGGCGGCCATGTCGAACAGGACGCGCTCTTTTTCCTCGTGAATTCCCAGCGCCTTGCGCTTCTCCTGGATACGGTTCATCACCATCTCCAGAATCTTTTCGTAATCGGGTTCAAAGACCAGCTGGCCGCCGACCTTCTCTTCCCAGCCGTTGCTCATTATGTCCACGACCTCGGTGCAGTCACCGACCGGGTTGCGGACGCCAAAGACCACGTACACGCCGGAAGCGGCGGCGTAAGTGCCAATCGCCAGCGCCTTCTCGCAGTAGTACTCGGGGCAGATGGCCGCCACAGGCAGGTCGGAGATGTCATCGCCGAGGCCGCCTTCCTCCACCACCTGGCTGAGGATGGTCATGATGCGCGAGTTGTCAACGCAACTGCCCAGGTGCAGCACCGGCGGCATGCCGACCGCTTCGCACACTTCGCGGAGTCCATCGCCGGCGATCGACATCGTCTCCGGAGTCATCAGCCCGTGCTTGGCGGAGGCGTGCGCGGCGCAACCGGTCTGGACAACGAGAATGTCGCGCTTGATCAGCTCGTGCACCAGATAGATGATGCCCTCATCCTGGGTGACCCGGGGGTTGTTGCAGCCGACGATGGCTACGGCTCCCTGAATCTTGCCGTTGATGATGTTGTCGTTAAGTGGCCGGAACGAGGCGCGGTACTTGCCGCCCAGCATGTAATTTATGTATTCGTGTGAGAAGCCCGCCACCAGATCGCCGGTGTACTGCGGGATGGCGACGTCACCGCGGTTCTCGTAATTGTCAATGCACATCTTGACGATCTCCTTGGCCGTATCAAAGGCCTTGTCCTCGTCAAACTCCACATGCGTGGCGCCCGGGATCTTGGCCTTGGGCGAGGTGGTGATCAGCTTGGTGTGGAACTTTTCCGCAAGCGGCTGCAGCGCCTGCAGGACACACTGCACATCCACGACCATTCCCTCCACGGCGCCGGTGATGATCGCCAGCTCCTGATGCAGGAAGTTGCCCGCCGGCGGGATGCCGTGGCGCATCAGCACCTCGTTGGCCGTGCAGCAAATGCCGGCCAGATTGATGCCGGCCGCGCCCTTGCTCCTGGCGTACTCGATCATCTCCGGATCCTGAGCCGCCGCCACAATCATCTCCGAAAGCGTTGGCTCGTGACCGTGAACGATGATGTTGACTTCGTCGTCTTTGAGCACACCCAGGTTCGCCTGCGAGACCAGCGGCTTCGGCGTGCCGAAGAGCACGTCGGAAAGATCGGTGGCCAGCATGGCGCCGCCCCAGCCGTCAGCCAGCGAGGTGCGCATGCCCTGGTCGAGAAGATGCTCGGCGTCCTGGTCCACACCCACGTGCGTGCGGTGCATGCTCTCGACAACCTCACGGTCAACGCCGCGCGGCACCAGGCCCAGCTTGCGCCAGAGCTCCTGCCGCTTGACGGGAGCGCGGGTCACATAGGTAAGCTCGTCGCCTGCCGTGCCATTGAAGTTTTCCAGCGCCCGCTGCGCGACCGCTTCCGCCACCTGGTTCAGCTCGCGGCCCTCGGTGGAGATGTTCATCATCGCGGCCACACGGTAAAGCTTGTCGGGATCCTTGATGCCATAGCCCTGGCCATGGCCCCGGGAGACCGCCAGCAACGTGCGGGCAATGTCGCGGCCATGATCGGAATGGGCCGCCACGCCTCCGGCAATGGCGCGGACCATGGTGCGGGCGCCAATGGTGCCATGCGTGGCGCCGCAGATGCCGGTCTTCTCCTCGGCGCCCTTGCCCACCAGCCGGCAGGGGCCCATGGCGCACAGCGAGCAGCAGGAACCGGCCGACCCGATAGGGCAGGCCTTCATCTCGTCGACGCGGGAAAAAACAGTGCTGATGCCCTCGGCCTCAGCCTTGGCGATAACTTCCAGCGCCGCCGGATCGATTGATTTCTTGCAGGGCTCCGCTTTCTTTTTTGGTGTTTCGGAATCGCTCATGACGCAACTTTCTCCTTAGCTTGTGCCTGCAGTCCCTCGATGGCGGCGCGCACCAGCTTGACCGCCTGCGGATGGCGCATGACCAGCAGGTCGCTGCCGCAAAGAAGAAGGGTTGTAGCGGTGATAGCCTCCCACAGAATGCCCCGTGTTTCGACGTCACCGAAGGTGGGTTCTTCTTCCTCGCTGACTTTGGCTTCCTTGGCTTTCCACGTCTCGGGAGCCAGATTATTCAGGATCGGCATCTGCATCTTGCCGTCGTTCTGAGCCAGCGCCGCCAGCCGATCCCTCTCCATAATAGAATAGCAATAGTCAAGGCCGTATCCCAAGGCGCCCGTGGTCGGATCGATGATGATCTTGTCCTCGGGAACGCCCAGCTGCGTGAGCAGAACGTTGAGCTGCTTGGCCAGGTTCACATCCATTGAAGTGAAGGCGATCACCGGCTTCTTGTAACCCATCGCGGCGGCGCCGATCTGGCGGTGGTTGGATTCCTCCACCGGACCGAGGGGAATGCTGTCATCGGGCAGCGACTCAGCAACCTTTTTCAGCACCTCCGTGTCCTTCTCCGGGGCACCGCTTCCCAGCACAATCAGCGGCACGTGGATGGCTTCCTTTACTTTTTTGACCGTTTCCGCCGCCGATTCGGGAGAAGCATCGGTGCCGTTTGGATCTGTGCTTTTCAACTGCAGGGCAATCGCGTCGGCGCCAAATTCATCCTGGCATTTTTTAGCCCAGGCGATTGGATCATCCATGACGGATTCGTAAATTTTCCGCACCGCCTCAGGCCAGGCCGGCTGCGGTTCGTCGTAAACCTCCATGGCGATGATGGGAGGATTCGGCATTTCGCCCTCCCAAAGATGAAAGGGATAGGTAGATTCGCCGCCGATTTTTTTCCCGTCGCCGATCTCAACCTCGCGGATAGTTCCCTTGCTTTTATCTACCGGCGCTTCGAATGACAAGGCGATCACTCCTTCCCAGGTTGCGTCTACAGAACCTGATTTTTCCGCTCGTGCTCCGATGAAACACTTTATAAGGACAACTTCCTAAAGCGGTTAGACGATCAACTATCATTTAACGTTTCACATCGAAAGACTGAAAAACGCGAAATTGCCAATATCGTTATTCGGGTAGGTGTCATCCAACAAATCGGTTTTCGCCCCTTCCCGAAAAACGAAAGGTTCGAGCGACAAAAACCGTATTTCCGGCAGCCGACCCGGACCTTGCATATCGCAACCGGCCTGGCTCTGGCGGGCCGACCGGCAACCCTCGAAACATAAAGACGCCTTTAGTAGCGCCTTTATATTCGCTTAGCACGAATCTCTGACTATACTTATAATACTTTCAGTAATGGAGGATAATACCACTGACTTCAAGTCAACGTCAATAAGTTTTACGGATGTCAGGCATCAGTTTTTCCCGGGGCGAATATTGATGCTGGCACAAAAATTATTCTGGGTAGCGATCATCGTAATCGGCCGGTTCAGCGTTTGATGATGGTTAATTATGGCTGCAAACGGATATTAACGAAGCATAGCGCGCCATTCGCCGCAGTTTAATAATTCTTGCTATCGGACAGGAGGAACAGATGGGCTATACACAAGTGGCTTTGGAAGACAAGCTGCTGGAAATGTATCCCGAGCTTACCGAACACAGGATTGGCCTCAGCTTGTCCTTTGATGAAGAGAGAAACGCGTGGGTGGTGCGGTTCCGCAGGAACGGTCATTCGCGGTATGCCTTTCTTGACAAGAAGGACTCTGATGACTGCATGGATGGCCGGCAGTGCATCTACCTCGGAGTCCTCATCGAGCAATATATCAGAGATCTGGAGAACGACCTGAAATCAGTGGAAGAGATCTAGTTTCGATCTTCCTTGTTGTCAACCAACGGAAAGGATGAAAGTCATGCCACAGCTGGTTTGCGGGGAACAGACCGTGAATGTGAACGACAATGGTTACCTGATCAAAACCGATGACTGGAATGAAGACGTGGCCCTTGCGCTGGCTGCCCGGGAAGATGTGGGCAAATTGACCCCGGAAATGATGGAAGTGCTCAAGTTCATGCGGTCGTATTACAAAAACTATCAATCATTTCCGATCCTGGGCTCCGTCTGCCGCAATGTGCATCAGCCCGGTGAGTGCGTCAATGAAGAGTTTGTCGACCCTTTAAAAGCCTGGAAGATTGCCGGCCTGCCGGAGCCGGTAGATGAGGTCGTTTCATACCTGAAGCGGCCGACGGCCTGAAAACGGGCGAAGCCGTTCCGGCCACATAGCGGCTTATTGTAAATCAGGCTCTATCCCTGCAGGGTCATCTCGGCAGCCGTGAGCGTGTTCCTCATCAGCATGGCGACGGTCATGGGTCCGACGCCGCCCGGCACCGGTGTGATCGCCCGCGCCCGCTTACTGGCCGCTTCAAAATCGACGTCGCCGAAAAGACCTTCGTCGGTGCGGTTCATGCCCACATCGATGACCGTGGCCCCGTCCTTGATCCAGTCGCCTTTGATCATGCGGTCAACGCCAACCGCCGCCACCAGGATGTCGGCGCGCCGGCAGATGTCGGGAAGGTCGCGAGTTTTGGAATGAGCGATGGTAACCGTGCAATTCTCCGACAGCAGCAGCATAGCAACCGGCTTGCCGACGGTGTTGCTGCGGCCCACGACCACGGCGTTGGCCCCTTCCATCCCGGCGCCGCTGCGTTTGATCAGCTCGATGCAGCCCGCCGGGGTGCAGGATGGAAGCACGGCGTTGCCCACCACCACGCGCCCCAGGTTCACCGGGTGGAAACCGTCCACATCCATGTTGGGATCGATGGCCAGGAGAACCGGCGTCGGGTCCAGGTGTTTCGGCAGCGGCATCTGCACCAGAAGTCCGTGAACATCCTCCCGGCAGTTCAACTCATCAACCAGGTCCATCAGCCGCTCCTGCGTGGTGTCGGCGGGAAGCACGTACTTGAAAGATTTGATGCCCACCTCGGCGCAGGCATTCTCCTTGTTGCGCACGTAGATCTGCGAACCCGGATCCTCGCCCACCAGGACGACCGCCAGCCCGGGCGTGAGGCCGCGCTCCTCTTTGAGCCTGGCTACCCCGCGGGCCACTTCGGTCTTGATCTCGGCCGCTATCTTCTTGCCATCGATTACCTGAGCAGTCATGAAGCACCTCCGAATCAGGTCAAGGGCGGGAAAGTCCGGCCCAGAGTTATCAAATACAGCAAAGCCGCATAATGCGGCGGGGCAAAATATTATCAAAAAGACGGGGGTGGCGCACCAGGCAGCGCCCCGCGACCCAGCCAAGCCACAAGCACACACTGGCGCTACTTTGAGAAAACCCGGTCAAACAGGCCGCCGGCCGCAGCCACCGCCGGCGCATCATCGTCCAGCTCAAGCAGCGGCCGCCCCTCGATCTCGGCAGTAAACAGTCCCGGGTCCTCGGGTACAACCGCCGCCAGCGGCAGCTCGAGCCGCTCGATCTCCGGCATCAGCGCCACCGCGGAAGCATCGGTGGCGCGGTTGAGCACAAAAAGGCTCTCCCCCACCTCCAGCTTCATCTCTGCCGCCAGGTCCAGTACGCGCCGGGCCGCCTGGATGCCCCGCACGCCAGCGTCGGCAACCAGCAGCAGCACGTCCGTCCTGCGGGTGGTGCGGCGGGAGATGTGTTCGAGCCCGGCCTCGTTGTCCATGACGGTGTGGCGGTAGCCGCCGGCCAGCCCGTCCATGAAGCGGCGGATCAGGTTATTGGCGAAGCAGTAGCAGCCGGCGCCTTCGGGCCGGCCCATCGTCAGCAGGTCGAAACCATCGCCCTCGGCCAGGGCTTCGCTCATCTTGTATTCCACGAACTGATCCTTGGTCATGCCGCCGGGGATATCGCGCTGGCCGGCAAAGCCCTGTTCCCGCAACGAGCCAACTGTCAGCATAACGTCGATTCCCAGCGTCTGCCCCAGATTGGAATTGGGATCAGCGTCCACCGCCAGCACCGGCGTCTCACCCTTTCCGATCAGATAGCGCACGGCTAGGGCGGCGAGCGTGGTCTTGCCGGTGCCGCCCTTGCCGGCAACTGCAATGGTGGTCAAGTCAGCACATCCTTTTTAGCTAAACTTTGACAGTATCTGTTCCATTCGCGGAAAATATTTCATCTCCGTGTGCGGGAAGAACAGCGCCGCCATGTATTCATCCATGAAGCGTTGGTTGTCAGAAAGCTCTATATTTGTCATCATCCGCGCCACTTCTTCGGCTGATTTCAGCATATCCTTGGAGAACGACACAAGCCGCGCGCCTAAAAGCGAGCCGTTGCCGACAAAGGTGAAGCGGTCCGGATCCATCTCCGGGAAAAGGCCGATCGCCGCCGCCCGGTCGATCTGGAGGTATTTGCCAAAACCGCCGGCCACGTATATCTGCTCCACCGCGTCCATGTCCATGCCGACGCTGTCAAGCAGCGTATTCACCCCGGCGAAGATCGCCCCTTTTGCCCGCATCAGATTGTCGATGTCCGGTTCCGTGACGACTATGTCACCGCCACCGGCCGTGTACTCACCCCTTACGAGCACGTATTCCCATTGATCATCCTCGTTTTTCCGGAGCCATTCGCCGGCGGCCCCTTCCTTAAACTCGCCGTTCTGCCCGAGAATGCCTGCTTCCAGCAGCTCCGCCACCGCATCGATAATACCGGAGCCGCAGATGCCGACCGGCTTCTTGCCGCCGATGGTGAGAATGTGAGGCTCCCCGGTGCGGGGCTCGACCTGCACCGCTTCGATCGCTCCCCGCGTCGCCCGCATGCCATGCTTGATGCCGCCGCCCTCAAATGCCGGACCCGCCGAGCAGGAGGTGGCCACCAGCCACTCGCGGTTTCCAACGACAGCCTCGCCGTTGGTGCCAATATCAACATAAAGCGTCACCTTGTCAGTCTGGAATACTCCGGAACCAATGACGCCGCTGACAATGTCGCCGCCGACGTAACTTGACACGCACGGGAATGTGTACATATGAATATGGCCGCAAACATCGAGCCCCAGGCTGTCGGCCCGCACCGGCGGCATGAAGGTTGCCGCCGGCACATAGGGGGCAATGCGGATATACTTTGGATTTACATCCAGGAGCAGATGCGTCATCGTCGTGTTGCCGGCCGCCACCATGTGCGAAATCTGGCAGCGATCGACGCCCGCTTTTTTCAGCACCTGCTCCACAACTTGTGTTATCGTGCCGACCACGGCTTGCTGGAGCGCTTTGCGGCCGCCCTTGCGCTGCGAATAGACGATGCGGCTGATGACATCATCTCCGTAGCTGATCTGCCCGTTGTATTCTGAGGCCTGGGCGACAGTCTCGCCGCTGGCGAGATCGAGCAACTGCGCGTAAATACTGGTGGTGCCAATGTCGAGCACGATGGAATAGTCCTGAGCCGACTGATCGCCAGGCGCAACCTGGATCACTTTCGGTCCGCGCGATGTCTCGACAACGGTCGCCGTCACCCGCCAGTCTTCCTGCCGGAGCACGTCCGGCAACTCCCGGACGGCATGGAAATCAACCGACGCCGCCTCGATGCCGCACTGCGATTTGAGGCCCAGCCTGAGGCGGCTTAAGTCATCGATGTTGTTGGCCGCGTCCGGCGGCTCCAGCGTCAGGGTGTATTTTTTCACTATCGGATCGACGCTCCAGCCGGCGACCAGCTTTTCCAGATCCTGGGGCGTCAGCGCCCGGCCCGGCCCGGGGCGCCGCTCGTGCGTCAGCGCCGCTGAATCGCCCATGCGGGACTCTTCCGGGATTGTCACCGTCAGATCCCCCAGCACGTTCACGCGGCATGCCAGCCTCAGACCGGCGTCGAAATCATCCCGGGGCAGCTTTGCCGACTTGCCGCCGCTAAAATCTCCCTTGACGGCGACCTTGCACTTGCCGCAAGCGCCGGTGCCCCCGCAGGAGGCGTTGATATGAACGCCTTCCATCAGCGCCAGCCGGAGCAGATTGGCGCCGTGGGGTACGCCCTCGCAAACGATGTCGCCCGGCTGAAAGGTGACGGTATATGTTCCGGTCTCGCTCATCGCGTTGATTATATTAGATAATGCAGGCGCGGTTGCGATTCATAATTTTGTTCATAGACTTCAGAACATATCCCAGTAGATGATTCGTGGCGAGGCCCTGCGAAAAAGAGTTGGGCAGGAGCATAATGCGGCTTTTCAAAGAGTGCCGCGGGATGTTTTCCTGTCGCGTTTCAGCAGCAGGAAAAGGTCCCGTTGCGCTCGCGGGTGAAAAGCCGCCTTTGTGGATACGGCACATGGCCTTTATCGCTGGCCGCAGCAGAATGACCTGCCAACCAGACAGATTCAGGAAGGAAACCATCAACCGCCGTCCAAAAAGCTTGTGACTGCGGAGGGTCACTCGATGGAAAATCCTCCTGATGCCGGAGCCGGCAGCCCGGTACGCTTCCTGGCCATCGCCGGCTGGCTTCCATCATACAGGCGCATCTGGTTGCGCGCCGACATCATCGCCGGCGTGGCGCTGGTTGGTCTTCTTATCTCTGAAGGCATGGGCTATGCGGGGATAGCCGGCGTTCCGCCCCAGGCGGGCCTGTATGCCGCCCTGGCGGGACTGTTTATCTATGCGCTCTTTGGATCCAGCCGGCATGTGGCCGTATCGGCGACGTCGTCGACCGCCATCATCATCGCCGCCACCGCCGGCCCGATGGCCGCCGGGAATCCGGAGCGGTATGCGTCCCTGGCGGCGACTCTGGTTATCATCGCCGGGCTCATTTTTATCCTGGCCTGGGTGTCCCGGCTGGGATTCGTTTCCGATTTTGTCGCCAAGCCGGTTGTCACAGGTTTTGTGTTTGGTCTGGCCTTGATCATCATTATCCGCCAGGCGCCCAAGCTGCTGGGGATCCAGGGGCTGGGCGGCAACGGCAACTTCTTCCGGTTGTTGTGGGATGTTATTACGCATCTGGGGTCTGTCAACAACCCGACCGTAATTATCGGCATCCTCTCGCTCGCCACGCTTGTCTTGCTGGGACGCTTCGCCGGCCGCTTTCCGGCCGCCCTGATGGTCCTGGTGGCGGGCATTGTTGCTTCCTTTCTTCTGGGGCTCTCGGATCACGGCGTGTCCATCGTCGGCCATATCCCCTCCGGGCTCCCCCGGCCATCGCTGCCAAGCATCTCCCCCGGAGACCTTTCGACACTGATTCCCAGCGCCGCCGGCATCGTGCTGGTCGCCTATGCGGAAGGCCTTGGCTCGGCCCGGGTGCTGGCCGACAGGCACAGATATGAGATAGACCCGAATCAGGAACTCAGAGCAACAGGCTTGGCAAACATCGGGTCAGGGTTGCTGGGTGGCATCGCGGTGGCCGGAGGACTCTCCGGCTCTTCCGCCAATGATACAAACGGCGCTAAAACACAGGTGTCAGCCTTGACGGCGTCCGCCGTCCTCCTGCTGACGCTGGTCTTTCTCACTTCGCTCTTCCATGACCTGCCGGAATCCGTGCTGGCGGCCATTGTTATTTACGCGGTCAGGCACATGCTGAACTACCGCGAGATCTGGCGGTTTTCCCGTATCCGCGCGGACAGCCTCGGCATGACTTTGCCGGCGCTCGGCGGAGTGCTCGTCTTTGGTGTCCTGACCGGCCTGGCGCTGGCGGTGGTCCTGTCGCTGGCTATCCTTGCCCGCGAGCTGAGCCGCCCGCATGTTGTTGAGCTTGGCAAAATCAAGGAAACAGGCGCCTGGGTTAATTACGCACATCATCCCGAGGCCCGTCGCTTTCCTCCACTGGCGATCTACCGGATTGACGGAGTTCTTTTCTTCGCCAGTGCCGACGTCGTGCGAAACGCTATCCGCAAATCGGTCAAACATGGGCGCCCAAGCATCGTTGTTATTGATCTGGAGGCGTTATTTGACATTGATGCGACCTCCGTCATCATGCTTGATGACCTGGCCCGCGACCTCCAGGCGGACGGTTTTGAGGTCGCGTTCACAAACGCTCACCACGGCGTCTTAAGGGTGCTAGCGCGAGAAGGACTGGTTGACAAACTGGGCGAGTACAGGTTCTATCCCAGTGTTGACGTCGCGGTGGCCCGGCTGGCGGGGGATTGAGAATGTAACATGAGAAAGGTGACGCGGCGCCCCTGGCGCCGCGTCACCCTGATTTCCAAAGTACATCCCGCTCGCACGTCTTGACGACGTCTATCAGAACAGCCCCTTGATCCTCCCGGTCTCCACATCTATGTCAACATCAACCGCTGCGGGCCTTTTCGGCAGTCCGGGCATCGTTGACATCGCCCCCAGAATCGGGTAGAGAAAGCCGGCGCCAACGCTCGGCCGGATGTCCCGAATCGGAACGCGGAAGCCCGAAGGCCGGTTCTTCAGCAAGGGATCGTGCGACAGCGACAGGTGGGTCTTGGCCATGCAAACAGGCAAATTGCTGTAACCGGCTTCCGTAAACAGCTTGATCTTCTGCTCAGCTTCCGGCATATAGTCGACGCCGTCGGCGCCGTATACTTTAGTGGCGATAGTCTCGATCTTCTCCTTGATGGAGGCGTCATCCGGATAGAGAAACTGGAAGTTGCTCGGCCGCTCGCAGGCCTCCACCACCGCATTGGCGGCGTCGACGCCGCCGTCGCCGCCGTTCGCGTGCACGGTAATCGGATTGCAGGCCTCAGCGCCAAACTCCAGCGCCTTCTTCTGCACCAGCGCCACCTCGGCGTCGGTGTCGGCGGCGAACCGGTTGATCGTCACGACCACCGGAATCCCGAACAGCTTCATGTTCTCGATCTGCTTGGCCAGGTTCTGGCAACCTTCTTCCAACTTCTCAATATTCTCGACTTCCAGCTCGGACCGGTCGACCATGTGTCCGAATCCGTGCATCTTTAACGCCCGGATGGTGCAAGTGATATTGACGGCGCTGGCGGAAAATCCGCCATAGCGGCAGGTGATATCCATGAATTTCTCCGCCCCCAAATCGGCGCCGAAACCGGATTCGGTTACCACATAATCCGCCAGCTTAAGCGCCACTTTAGTGGCCAGCACCGAGTTGTTGCCATGGGCGATATTGGCAAACGGGCCAGCGTGCATGAACACCGGCCCGTGCTCCAGCGTCTGGATCAGGTTCGGCTTCAGCGCATCCTTCATCAGCACCGTCATGGCGCCCGCCGCGCCGATATTCTCGGCGGTGACCGGCTTGCCATCCCGGTCGTAAGCAAAAACGATGCGGCCCATCCTCTCACGGAGGTCTTTGAGGCTCGTGGCCAGCGCCAGGATCGCCATCACTTCGGAGGCGACGGAGATATCAAAGCCGGTCTCCCGCGGCGTGCCGTTCAGGTAGCCGCCCAGTCCGATGACGACCTGCCGGAGCGCCCGGTCGTTCATGTCAATGACCCGCCGCCAGCTGACTGTAAGCGGGTTGATGTTGAGCCGGTTGCGGCCCTCCATCAGCTCGGTATCGATCATCGCCGCCAGCAGGTTGTTAGCCGCCGACACGGCGTGGATGTCGCCGGTGAAGTGCAGGTTGAGATCCTCCATCGGCACTGCCTGCGCGTAACCGCCGCCGGCCGCGCCACCCTTGATGCCAAAGACAGGCCCCAGGGAAGGCTCGCGGATGCAGAGGAATACCTTTTTGCCGATCTTCCTAAGCGCCTGCGCCAGACCCAGGGAGGTTACCGTCTTGCCTTCCCCCCAGGGGGTCGGGGTGATGGCGGTAACATCGATGAGCTTGCCGTCGGGCTCATCCTTGAGACGGTCGAGGATGGACGCATAATCTACCTTGGCCTTGTACTTTCCGTATAATTCCAGCTCATCTTCGAGGATCCCGGCCTCCGCCGCGATCTCGGTGATCGGCTTCATCTCGGCCGCTTGCGCGATGTCAATATCTGAGGGAACGGTCATTCCGGACGCCAATTGCTGCTCCTTTCGGCTCGGTACAATTTAAAAAAGTAACATGACAGGGAAGAAATTATATTCGCATGTACTGTTTTCGGTCAATAAGAATCATAAATAGCACGTTAAACGTTTAATGTATTATTCCGTGGACCGCTTTGCAGCTGTTTGCCGGGCGGCCGCGTAAACTTCGGCAATGGGAACGCCTGCCGCCAAAGCTGCTTCCCGGCAATCTTCATACTCCGGGGAGATAGTGACGGCCTTTCCCCGCCGGTAACCAATCTTGACCCGGATGGTTCCATGCGGCGTCCCCACCTCGATGATCTCACGCTCCAGGCAGCGGCGCTTCACGGGAGTCGCCCTGACGCCAAATGTCGACGACTCGGAAAAAATCATGTCGAGGAACTGCTCTTCGCGCTCTTCCGGGCAAAGAACAGAGAGAACAACACCGGGCCTCCCTTTTTTCATGATCACCGGAGTGAGCCAGGCGTCTGCGGCTCCCTTATGGATCAACAGCTCGGCAAGGTAGGCGAGCTGTTCCGGCGTGCTGTCATCTACATTGGTTTCGATCAGAAGCTGGCCGCCGTCCTCCTCCCCGCCGGCGCCGGCCCGTTCACCTTTAATACAACGGAGCAGGTTTGGCCTTTTCGTCTTTCGGGAGCCGGCGCCGTAACCAATGGCGCTGATCGTCACCGGCGGCAACGGCCCGAAAGAGCCGGCGAAATGTGAGATCAGCGCCGCGCCGGTCGGCGTGGTTAGCTCTGCCTCCTCGCTACCCTGGAAAAGGGGTATCCCCTTGAGGAGACTGGCGGTCGCGGGCGCCGGCACCGGCATCTGCCCATGCATAGTTTGCGTCCATCCGGACCCTAGCGCCACCGGAGAGCTTAATACCTCATCCGGCGACAGATCCTCCATCAGCAGGCAGGCGCTGACGATATCGATAATGCTGTCCACCATGCCAACTTCATGGAAATGGACCGATTCCAGGCTCTCGCCGTGGGCCGCGGCCTCGGCCGCGGCCAGGCGGCCAAATATCTCCAGGCAGTGTGACTGGGCCGCTTCCGGCAAGCCGGCGGCGCGAATCAGCTTTTTAATGGCGGCGTAGCTTTTCGGCTCCTGCTCTTCCTCAACCTTTACGTCAAACTTGCCGGCGCTGATTCCGTTTACAATCCGCCGTTCCCAGGAGATGGACCAGCCCCTCAGCCCGAGTCCGCCTAAGGCACTTTCGAGCATTTCCGGCGATCCTGCTCCCAGATCCAGCAGCGCCCCGGCAAACATATCCCCCGAAATTCCGGAGAAGCAATCGAAATATATAAAATCGCCGTTCATGCCAGGCATTGTAATCCGTTGCCCTGCCGTCGCTCAAGCCTGCCGCCTGACCGGATTTGAAATATAACCAATTTACTTCTTTTATAAAGTCCGGCAGGGCCGTTGCCGATACTGGGTGAGCTTCACTGGAATTACCGATCTTAGGGCGCAAGTGCGAATGAAAGATCCGGGCCTTCCCGGCGCCGCACAGGCGCAAGAAAAAAACTAGCAAACGAGGGCAAATGGAGGGAAACTGGCGGGTTTCATTTCCGGGCGGGATCGGCGCGAAGATCATCCTTCCCATCCTAGTCATCATCGCGATGTTCACGCTGCCCGCAATCCTCGCCTGGCAGGGCATGCAGAACACCGCGAGTGAAAACTCCACTCTGCGCTCCTGCTCTGCCTCGCTGGCAGTCATGCACAGGATTAGCAGCAGCATCCAGCAGGAGGAACAGGCGCAGCAATCGATCATGGCTGGCGATGCGTCCGGAATCTCCTCCTTCGCCCAGGCAGGAAACGGGCGTCAGCATGATATCAGCCTGATCGAGTCCGGAAATGATCTTGGCGCCAACTCAGGCGAAGCGCAAAACCTCGCGAATCTCAGCTCAATAGATAAGTCCCTGTTCGAGACCCGGCTCAAGCCGGCGGCGCTGTCCGCAAATGAGGCGCAGGCCAACGACGCCTCGGCGAAGATAACCGGCATCCATGAGCGCATGTCAAGCATAATTTCCAATCTGGTCCTGTCTATCGAGACCAGGAGCAATGGCATATCCGAAGCCTCGATCAGTGATTACAGCCGAAACGTCCGTGACTTTACCGTAGCAATAGCGCTCGCGGCGGTGATCGGCTTATTGCTCTTGATTCTGCTGGTCCGGAAGATTGCCCTGCCCAGTTCGGAGCTGTCGGCTGCGGTCCGCGAGCTTTCACGGGGCAATCTTGCCAAGCGGATCAAGATCAAGGGCAGCGGTGAACTCGTGGAACTTGGCCGAGCCTTCAACACTATGGCGTCATCCCTGCAGACACGGGACGAGGCGCTGGTAAAGGAGCAAGGCAAGCTCCGCTCGGTGCACCAGAGCATTACCGACGGCATTATTGTTTGCGGAGCCAGTGGCTTTCTGGTATCAGCCAATCCGGCCGCTGAAGCCATCCTGAACCGGGAGGAATCATCCCTGGCCGGATCGCGGCAGACCGGCATTCCTGAGCTTGACGCGGCGCTGGAAAAGCCGGAGCTGGTTGACCCGAAAGAAATGGTGTGCTGCTGGAAGGAAAAAGCATGCGATCAAACGGATTGTCCATCATTTGCAAGCACTGACCTAAGATGCTGGCTTCAGTGCGGCACTCACTGCCACAACGAAATCCAGGGCACCTTCTCCAAGAAAAGGGATGCCTGTGAACGCTGTTCCGTATACCGGAAGAATAGCCGGATATCCGTGGACGCGGAGATTGCCGGCCGCAGCTACCAGATCTCCATCGCCCCGATTCTCAACGATGACGGCAACCCCGAAGGACGGCTGGCCGTCGTGCATGACATGACCGAAGAGCGCCACAGTTCCAGTCAGCTCAAACTTCTTTTCGAGATCGCCAACTCAATTGCGATCACCACCGACATTGATGATTCGCTCAAGGATTGCCTGAACCTTTGCATCAAGGCGATGCGGGCCAGCAGTGGGTCAATTTTGCTGGTGGGTGAAAACGGCGACCTGAAACTGGCGGCTCATCAAGGCCTGTCGGCAGATACAGTCTCGGGTTTTCAGCAGCGGCTGGGAGAAGGCATCGCCGGCTGGGTCGCTGAAAAAGGCGAGGCGCTGCTCCTGACGGAGGACGCCTCTCCGCCCGACTTCGAGCGTTCGAAAGGAATCCGGGATGCCGTTTGCCTTCCCATCCGCGATGAACGTGGAGTCGTGGGCGTGCTCAGCCTGAATGAGCGCAAGACAACCGAAGGATTCACGGCAGACAGTCTGGATTTTCTCGGCCCAGTAGCGGTCCAGATCGGCATGGCCCTCTCCCGGGCCCGTCTGCACAAGCACGTCGCGGAGGAGAAAGAAAAGCAGGCCGCCATCGTGGAGTGTATGGGCGAGAGCCTGTGTGTGCGCAGCCAGGACCGCACCATCCTTTTCGCTAATTCGGTGCACAAGAAGATATTTGGCCAGGACTGCGTCGGTAAGAAATGTTACGAGGTTTATGTGGGCCGCGACAGCGTTTGTCGCGGCTGCCCGCTGGACCGCTGCTTCACCTCCGGAGAGACCGTGCGCCGCTCCCATTTTGTGCTCGACCGGCTGGGCTCCCGCCGCCAGCTGGAGGCAACCGCCTCTCCGGTCAGGGACGGCAGCGGCATCACCAGCTGCATCGAGATCAGCCGCGACGTCACCGAGATGCTGCGCATCCGGGACCAGGCGAAGAACCGGCTGGAATCTTTAACAACTTTATTCGAAGTATCAAATAACCTGAGCAAGAGCCTGGAAATGAGCAGCATTATTGACAATCTTGCCGATTCAACACTAGCGGCGCTTCGGGCGTCCACCGTCGCCATCATGATTTTTGAGGAGAAATCGCGACACCTGGTGATGCGCTCTGTGGCGGGGGAAACCAAAGGCTGGGCGATCAAGCCCGGTGACGTGGTTGATCTTTCCCATTACGGTCTGAACGGCCTTGTCTCCGGCGCCGGGCCATTCTGCGCCACCCACACCGGACAGATGACACCAGCGTCAATGACCCTGGCGCCCCCCGCGTCCCAGTCCATTGTGGTGGGCAGGCTGACCTCACGCGGCAAGCTGCTCGGGTTGATATCCGTCTCCAGTGTCAGAAGAGGAGCGTTTTCCGAACCGGGGCAGATGGAGCTGTTTACCGACATCACCAACCAGGCCGCCGTCGCCATCGAGAACGCCCAGATGTACAGGCGCCTGGAAGAGACCTTCTGGAGCACGATCCGCTCGCTCGCGGAGGCGATCGACGCCAAGGATTCCTACACGCGCGGCCATTCTGACCGGGTGGCTGATTACGCTGAGGCGCTCGCCAGAAGGATGGAGCTCAAACCTGACATGTTAAACGCGGTGCGTTGCGCCGGCTACCTTCACGATACCGGCAAGATCGGCATCCCAGACGCCATTCTGCTAAAACCAGGAAAGCTGACCGACGAAGAATACCGCCAGATCATGAGCCATCCCGTGCTCAGCCACAAGATTATCGAGCCAGTTGACTTTCCTTACGATGTAAAGCCGCTGGTGCGTTATCATCATGAGCGAATGGACGGGTCGGGGTACCCGGACGGGCTTAAAGGCAACCAGATCCCCCTGGGCGCCCGCATCATCGGCATCGCCGACGCTTACGAGGCAATGACGTCCGACCGTCCATACCGCAAGGCGCTCAGCCAGGCGGCTGCCGTCGCCGAGCTGAAGCGTTGCGCCGGCACCCAGTTTGACTCCCGGCTTGTACATGCTTTTATTGACGTGCTGGATGGATAAACCGGTCCAAAGTTCAAATTGATTACAGAACTCAATCGGGATGAACAATGATATGCCCTTCCCGGTTGCCCCTTTTTGGCTTTGCTCAGGGCAAGTTCAGGCGGGATTCTTCGCCTTCCGTTCAGAATGACTGAGTTGGGGAGCTTCCTGGTAAGTTGTATAGTCGATACAATTAAGCTCTCGCTATTTATAACCTTGAACCTTTAACTTTGGACCCGAACGTTGGAGGAACCATGCCACAGTTATCCGATCCTCTCGTCACTGACAAGATTAAGCTCAAAAACCGCATCGTAATGCCGCCGATGGCAAATGATATGTCAGGACCGGATGGAAAAGTTACCGACCGCCACCTCGGACACTACCGGGCCCGCGCCGAGGCCGGAGTCGGCTTGATGATTATCGAGCACAGTTATGTAATGCCGTCCGGCAAGATGAGCGTAAAACAGCTAGGTATTCATGAAGATGCTCTCGTTCCCGGCCTCAAGACCCTGGCCGAGACGATCAGGTCCGCCGGCGCCGCGAGCGCTATCCAGCTTAATCACGCCGGTGCGAATACTACTGAAGAAATCTGCGGCTGCCAGCCGGTGGCGCCTTCGGACACCCCGTCGCCAAAACAGCATGCGGCGCCGCGGCCGCTGGAAACCGGGGAGATCGATGATATCGTAGACGCCTTCCGGCAGGCCGCCCGGCGCGCCCTCGAGGCCGGCTTTGACGCCATCGAGATTCATGGGGCGCACGGCTTCCTGCTTAATCAGTTCACTTCCCCTTATATGAACAGACGAACCGACTCTTACGGCGGCAACCTGGAGAACCGGATGCGGCTGCCGCTGGCGGTGATCGCCGCCGTCCGCAAGGAAACAGGCCCTGGCTATCCGCTGCTTTACCGCTTCGGCGCCAGTGATTTCATGCAGGGAGGCATCGCCCTTGATGAAGGGCAGAAGATCGCGCCGTTGCTGTCCGGCGCCGGCATCGATATTCTCGATATCTCCGGCGGCCTTTGCGGTTCGCGGCCCAAGGACTTCGCCGGCATCCAGGGCTTTTTCGTGCCTATGGCGGAATCCATCAAGAAAGTGGTCGACGTGCCGGTGATCGCTGTGGGTGGTATCACGGATGCGATATATGCCAACAGCGTCATCACCGACGAAAAAGCCGACCTGGTAGCCGTGGGCCGGGCGCTGCTGAAAAATCCCGCCTGGGCCCGGGAAGCGCTGGAAACGATCTCGGGATCATAGGTCATGGTTTAAAGTTCAATTCAAAGTTTCCGGCTTCCGGGTCCACGCTCAAACTTCCGGTTGAGAAACCTGCCAGCGCCGCCGGGGAGATCCAGATGTTTCATGAGCGGGGTCACAAGCGCAGGGAGACGGCAAAGATGATCGATCCAGACGCGAGAGTCCATCCCGCTGGACTTTTTTTCGGTTTTCCGGTTTACTAGTGGCCTGGCAACCCGCCAGCCGTTTTGAACAGGCTCATTAGTTAAAATCGGGGTTCTACTTATGATACAGATTAAAATCGATTCCATTTGCCGGGAATTCGATATCAGGGCAGAGGAAATCTTCGCCTTCATGGATGACGAAAAGATCCATCTGGGGGGCAGCCTCATGCACGACATCTCCATTGATCAGATGGACTTCCGCAAATTCGTCGAGTACTGGCGCCGCGAACTGAAGAAAAAAATCGAGCGGTCGCAGCGCGATCTGGCCCAACTGGACGACAAGGTGGAAGCTTTTTTACGAGCATATCCCGGCAGGTAATCCAGAACGGGCCGCGCGGGATCGCGTGCCAGTATGCTTTAGGCGGCCAGCCGCCGCACCTTCTCTTCGATCCGGGCGATCAGTTTTTCGAGTGATTTCCCAAACAGGCGCACGCCTTCGGTCTGCAGATTTTCGGTAACCTGTTCCATATCGATGCCCGCCGCATCCAGCTCTTCCATGATTCCCGCCGCTTCATCGAGTCCCGACTTAAGCGCCGGCGCCGCGTGGCCATGGTCGAGGTATGCGTTTAAAGTCTCGGTGGGCATGGTGTTGATTGTCTCTGGCCCGATCAGCCCCTCCACGTACATGACGTCGCTATAGTCCGGATTCTTGGTGCTGGTGCTGGCCCAGAGGACGCGCTGGGCGCGGGCGCCGCGGGCCTTGAGCGCCTGAAACCTTTCGCCGCCCATCACTTCCTCAAACCGGCCGTAGGCCATCTTGGCGTTGGCAATTCCTGCCTTGCCAAGAAGCGGACGCAGATCATCGCGGCCGCCGGCGATCAGTCGCTTAAGCTCCCTGTCTACAGCGGTATCGACGCGGCTGACAAAAAATGACGCCACCGATTCAATCCGGCTCAAATCGCCGCCGGCGGCGTCCAGCCGTTCGAGGCCGGAGAGAAACGCCTCGGCAACGGCGTCGTAGTGCTTGATAGAGAACATTAATGTGATATTAATATTGATCCCTTCCCCGAGAAGCGTTTCGACCGCCGGCATCCCCGCGGCAGTACCGGGCACCTTCAGCATCAGGTTCGGGTGTTTTTCCAGCGCCGCATGCAGCCGCCGGATCTCTTTGATCGTCCCGTCCGTGTCATAGGCAAGCGCCGGGCGCGGCTCCAGCGACACGTAACCGTCTCGGCCTTCGGTACGCTCGTATACCGGACGGAACAGATCCGCCGCCATGGCGATGTCGCAAAGGATCAGCTTCTCATAGATTTCCGCGGCGTCGAGCCCCTTGGCATTAAGCTCTTTCAGATCCTTATCATAATAATCGCTGCCATCGATGGCCTTCTCAAAGATTGTGGGATTGGAGGTCAACCCGGTAACGCCAATATCGATCAGCCGCTGGAGCTCTCCGGTTTCCAGCAGCCGCCTTTCGATATTGTCATACCATATGGATTGCCCCAGGTTTTGCAGTTCGCTGAGCCCGTCTTCCATGATCAACCATCCTTTTTATTCTTGGAAACATTACTGGTCGTTTACCCGTTTCGCTTTGATTTCTATCCGCAGGGCTCAAGTTCCAAGTTCAAGGTTTCCAGTTCCGAGCATTCGTGATTTATCCTGCCCGGTCTGTACGAGCGCCAGATTTGCTAACAGGGATAGCGAGCGGAAAAAAAAGCGCCTGGCATGATCGGATTGGACAAATACGGGAAGACTTGGTTTAAGTAAGCTTCAATGTCATGCGGAGGAATCACATATGAGCGGCAAGGGAGAAGGAAAGAAACGCAACCGGGCGGCGCAAAGCGAGCAGCATGGATTTCAGGAGCGGCCGCTGGAGCAAGCGTCACGGCCGGCGGCAGGGGAAGCAGGCGGAGCCGAGCTTGAAAAGCCTGAGAAACCGCGGGCGCTGGAAAAGATGCGCGATCTGGAGGAACGGCGGCGGCAAAAAGAGGAGCAGCCGGAGTAGGATCATCCTCAGGACTTAATCCAGGTAGCGTTTAATTGCCTTCATGTCTTCCCATACAAGTTTTTTCAAATCCCGGGCCCCGGAGCCGGCGCCGCCCCGCCGGAGAATGAACGCGGGATGAAAGGTGGCGATAATGCGGGAGCCGAATGGACCATCGAACCATTCACCCCGCTGATCGGTAATGCTAAAGCCGGGGTCGATGACGCTCTTTCCCGCCGGCGAACCCAGGCACAGGATTACCCGAGGCTGGATAATCTCCACCTGCCGCACCAGGTAAGGCCGGCAGGCGGCGACTTCCGGCGCCATGGGAGCGCGGTTCTGCATCCTCCCGTCCACCGCGTCGGCGGCGCGGCACTTGACAATATTCGTAATGAAAACCGAAGGCCGCGGAAACTCCGTCGATTCGAGGATCTTGTCAAGCAACTCACCGGCGCGGCCCACAAAGGGCCGGCCCTGCGCATCCTCGTTTTCGCCGGGACCCTCGCCAACAATCATCAGCCGGGCGCAGGCGTCGCCCTCGCCGGGAACGGCATGCCGGCGGTTGCGGCAAAGCGGGCAGAGGACGCACTCCCGGATAAATCCGGCAACAGCTTCCAGCTGTCCCTCGCGCGTTTCCTGTCTTCCCACGGCGGCGTCCACCGGATCGAACATGTCCAGATTTCGGGTGAGCAACATAAAACTAATCCTTGCAAGGAAAGCAACTGGTGACGTCAAAATAAAAAACTCGCTTCTGGGGACCCTGGACGCATTCGGCATTGACAACGTCGTAAAAATGACCGTCTTTTTGTTCGATATGGTACCGCGCCACCCGGTAGAAGCTGCCGCCGTCACAGGTAGTCTTGTTAAGGATGTCACGCTCTTCCCCCACGCTGCCGACCCTGATAGCGGTGTTGATACTGGTGCCGGTAAGGGTCCCCGGAGGCGCCGTGCCTGCCTGCCCGCAACCAGCAGTCAGTATCGCTGACATTGCCGCCAGCGCCACCGCCACAGCCAGCGCCAAAAAAAGTCCCTTGCTCATGAAATTAAATTTATCACGAAACCGGGAATCGATGATAAAAACATTGGGAAAATTCGACCGCCATTTGATAACCTTTACCGGAATTCGATGAAAGCGCCAAATTTAAAAACAGGAAAATCGATCATCCAGTACATGCGGGTCCAGCAAGCTGGTCATTCCGAGCGCAGCGAGGAATCTGCTTTTATCCGAAACAAAGCAGATCCTTTCGAGGCGTTTCGCGCTCTTCAGGATGACGGGTTCATGCCAGCTCACGCTGGAAAGACCTGGTCCGGCCTGCTTGGGATTTTCTGGAGCTGAGCGCCTTTGCTTGCCGGAGAACTGGAAGCATGGAAGCGGCTGGAGCTGCGGGATCCGGTGGCAGCGGCGGTTTGCGCCGGCGCTGAATACTGGGAAGATGACGCGGTTTTTGTGGTGCCGGTTTTCGGACAGGCGTATCTGGCCGATCCCGACGCGCGCGAAGTCAGGGAGATCGGCCTGCATGAAGACGACCTGGATGAGCTGACCCACCTAAGCCTGCTGGTGCCGCTCTACCTTGCCAGCTGCGCTGACAACGAACCTTCCGGTTATGTCATCTCCCCCCTCTCGCTGCCGGGCGGTGCCGCCTTCTTTAAAGGGCCGCACGAGATTCCCAACGAGGTAATCGCTCATAATTTTGGCACCGACCCTGGCCTGCTTCTCAAGACCGGCGCCAAACTGGGCGGCCGCGCCGTTGACGGCGGCGACGCCGCGGTGGTTATCCCCGTATTTCCCAAGCTCCCCGTCACCATCATCGTTTGGACCGGCGACCTCGAATTTCCTGCCCGCGCCCAGATGTTGCTGGACAAGACCGCTCCGGACCATCTCGGCATCGACGCCCTCTGGGCGGCCCTGGTCATGACGGCCGAAGTGATGGTGAAACTGGGCGGCCACGGCGCCCATGGTAATCACTAGCAAAGTTTCCAGATTCAAACCCGCTTCGCTTAATCTAAAAAGCGGCGCGGGGTTTAACGGAATTTGTCCGTAGCGAGGCCAAGCGAAGCGAGGAAGAAGAGCGGCTCTTAAAACAAGCAAGCCGCCGGCGAAGTGTCTGAACCCGGGAAGGGGGAATCCCGGAGCCGGCGGTTAAACTTTCCAACTCGCACCGGGTTCCCGGCCGGCGCCGCGGAGCCGGCCGGGAATCAGGAAAATTGAGACAAGCCCGCGACGCCAGTTTATTTCACGAGTGATGTTCTCGCTTCGTTTAAAAGCGATTCCCCGGGGGAATCCTAATTATCAATTCGTCAATCCTTAAGTGATCACGGAGGTAAGGAAGATGGCCTATCAGTCTGTCATTAATGAAGCCAAGGATCTCGCCAACATGAGCGATCTGGAGAAGAAGCATGTACCGATGATCCATATTACCGGTACGCCCCAGGCGAATGATCCGTTCGAAGTTACGGTATGGCTGGGCGAGGAGATGCCCCATCCAATGGAGGTCGGACACCACATCGAGTTTATTGACCTCTACCTGAATGAGACATTCATCTCCCGCTGCGATTTAAGCTGGGACCATTCCTATCCCAAGGCATGCTTCTCCGTCCGGATGGACCAGCCCGGGACTTTAAGAGCGTACGAGCGCTGCAATGTTCACGGAGACTGGACCTACAGCATGGACATTTCCTTTTAAGGAAACAGCGCACCGGCGCGAAACTGTGCAAAGATCCTCGCGGGCAATCCGCCCGCGACCTACAGGAAACCCTTGCTGCCACTGGCAAGGGTTACGCATTTGTGACATTATTAGCAAGCAAGGCCCCCGGCTGGGCATATCCAGGCCAAAATCAGGCATATCTGCACACCAGCCGTAATTAAAAACGGCGGCCGCCATCCTTCACACTAATGTTTTGGGGAATGTCAACAGCAGAATCGACACAACGGCTCTTGAGTCACCGGCAGATGCTTGCCGGGCATATAGAGGAAGCCGGTGAGCGCTGATCAAGCCAGACGGTCGCGGCGCCGCATCTCCTTCCTGCTGACCGCTGCGGTCGTTTCGGCTGCCTGCCTGCTGGCGATTGTCCTCACTGGGAGCTTTTTTAACCGGGAACTTACCCACAACACGTTCCTCTTCTTCTTGCTGGTCTCCGAGCTGACGACTGTTGCCATCAGCTTCTCCATTTTTATTACCGGCTGGTATGGCAACCGACAGCAGCCCAACTCCCGCATCCTGGCCATATCGATTACTTTTTTTGGCGTCGCAATACTTGACTTTGTGCATGCGCTTAGTTACAACGGCATGCCGGTCTTTCTGGTGGTAAATTCAATCGACAAAACTGTGACCTACCGGATGGCGGCGCGGCTGATCGCCGGCATCGGCCTCCTGGCCATGGTGTTCATCACCGAGAGAAAACCGCCAAAGTGGCTTAATCCGCGGCTGCTCCTGGCCGGGATGTGCGGCCTGGTGCTGATGCTAATCCTGGTGGAAAACTACGCCCCCGGTTTTTTGCCGGAGATGTTTATCCCGGGCAAGGGGCTGACGCCGCTGAAGATCATCCTGGAATACTTCGTCATCGCGCTCAACATCGCCACCATCGCGGCGCTCTGGGGGCGCCGTGTTTTTGACCTTAGGGCAACCGTCTATCTCCAGACCGCGCTGGTGGTGAGCATCTTCAGCGAGCTGTCGCTGACCCTGTACACCAACCCATATGACAGCTACAACGTGCTTGCCCGGATCTTCAAGATGGTGGCCTATTACCTCATCCTCAGATCCATCTTTGTCTCTTCGCTGCAGCAGCCTTACCGGCAGCTGGACCGGGCGCGGCAAGATCTGGAAAACTCTTTTGGCAGCATCGGGACGGCGCTTGCGTCCAGCCTCGAACTCGACAAAACGCTGGAGCTGATCGCCAGGCTTGCGGCGGAAATGCTTCATTCTTCCTACGCCCTGGTGGCACTTCGAGGAAACAAGCCAGGGGTCCTCGAGGTGCGGGCCACTCTCGGAATCCCCAAACCACCCCCGGAGATCCCGCTGGATGACAAGCTGGCGCTGCGTGTTATTCAGAAAAAACAGCCAATCTTCTTGCCAAAACTCGGAGATCCGGGGGCTCCTTTTTTCTCACATTTTGCCGGGCGCAATTTCCGCTCGGCGGTGGCGGCCCCCATCATCAGAAATGACGCAGTGCTCGGCATACTCGCGGTTTATTCCCGGCAGCCAGGGGCCTGTGATGAGCCGGACGCCCGCCTGCTGGCCGCCTTTGCCCGGCAGGCAGCAGTAGCCATCGGCAACTCCCGCCTGTTTGAGCGCGAGCTGGATGCCCGCGCCAAGATCACCAGCTACGTTGATCGTCTTTCGATCCTTCACGAGATCGGCCTGTCGCTCAACCGGGAGACAAACCAAAAAAAACTGCTGGACCTGGTCCTGAAGGGAGCCACGGATCTGACCGATGCTGGCGCCGCTATCATGCTCCTGATCGAGGAGGACGCCGCCGATGTCGCCTCGGTCTATTTTCCGGAATGGAGCCAGCTCAGCTGCGAGGTCAAGCAGGACCCGGCTTCCATTCACAAGGGCATCGCCCGCATTATCGCCGGCGCCGGAAACCGCGGCACTGTCAGGTTGACCGACTTGAGCGGCCTGGAGCCGCTGCCGCCCAGGCATCTCCGGCTTCACGGATTGATGATTGCAACTATCCATGACATCCGCGGCAACGTCCGGGGGCACTTCATGTTGACAGCCAAAAAGGGTGGCGCTGAGTTCACGGAAGAGGATGAGCAGGTAATTGCTCTGCTGGCCGCACAGTGCTCGGTGGCGGTCACCAGCGCCGAGAATTTCGAGCGCGAGCACTACGTCGCCGCGACATTGCAAAACGCCCTCCTGCCCCGCAAGCCCGTCCGGGCCGATCTCGATGTCGGCCTACTGTACCGCTCGGCCTTTCGCTATGCTCGGGTAGGCGGCGACTTCTATGATTTTATCGAGCTTGATGATCACCGCACGGTGGTTGCCGTCGGCGACGTCTGCGGCAAGGGGCTGGAAGCGGCCACCTATACCGCCTTGATCAAATATATGCTGAGGGCTTATGTCGACGAGGGGTTGCTCCCGGGCGATTGCCTCAGCCGCCTAAACCAGGCTGTGCTAAAAGAGATATCTTCCAAGGACCCGGAAAAATTCATCACCATGGGACTGGCGCTTATTAACACAGAAAAAGGTTTTGTCAATTATGCCTCCGCCGGCCACCCGCCGCCGCTGCTTTGCCGTGACGGCGCCGCCTACCCCTTGAGTCCGCCCCAGGCGCTGCCGCTGGGGGTCTTGCCCGACGTTGCCTACCTGTCATCGCAGATCGGCATCAGCGGCGCCTGCGCTTTGTTCATGTACACTGACGGCCTCACTGAGGCGCGCCCGCCGGGAGGCGAGCCTTTCGGTCAGCAGCGGGTGATGGACTCGGTTAGCGGCCGCTGCTGCCTGGACGCGCAACGGGTGGCATGGAGCCTGATGCAGCAAGCGCTTGTTTACTCGGGCGGCAGCCTCCGGGATGACATCGCGCTCCTGGTGGTGCGGCTGCTTGGAAAGTGAGAATCCGGCTTGAAATGGAAAGCCGCCGGCTAATCATCTCAAAACGGCTTTCCCGTCATCTCCTTTTCCGTATATCCGTACAGGACCTCAGCGCCCTTGTTCCAGCTGGTGATGACGCCGTCAAGAGTCTTCCCGATGGTGGCGTCCCCGGATGAAGAAACAATCGAGGCCAGCTCCTGGTGGTCGAGCTGATATTCCGCCCCACCCCTCTCGCCGGCGTGCTTTAAATTCTCCGCTTTGGAGTTTTTTTAGCTGAGTTGCTTTCCTGGACATTTTTCCTCCCTAGTGGATCGGCCCGGACAGGACAGATTGATGGTGTATTTCCTGTGCGGCGTCATAACCGTCACTGGTTATTTTAAAAAAACTGGAAATGGGAATATCTTTCCTACATCGGAAAAATTTACTTCAAATTGACACAAATCGTTATACTTGTCAGAATAGCAATTGCATCGGGCCGAAAAACAATTGCCGGCGGATCGATTTCTTAAACTTTATTCAACCGGAGATGACGAAAGAAAATTATCCCGCTATACTGGAATTTGTTGTTTCAAATTCCGCCCCGCGGGAACGTCAAGATAGCGTCGCCTGTGATTGAACGACTGCCTGCTTTAACGGGGAGCTTTAGGATTGGAAACCATATCTGAAATAACTTCACCGCCACTGAAAATCCTTCTGATCGAGGACAATCTTGGCGATGAACGCATGGCCCGGGAATTGCTCGCCGAAGCAGAGAGATCAGCTTTCGAGGTCAGAACGGCAAGCAGGGTAAATGACGGCATCGAGATGATGGCGACGGAAAGGTTTGACGCCGTCCTTCTTGATCTGCACCTGCCGGACAGTTTTGGTTTACTGATCATACAACTCGTTCAGGTTCCGTCCGAACCGGCTGATATCTTCTGTTAGTAAACAAAAACAGGAGG